>JANLWR010000839.1:0-2657 GCA_031364625.1 Deinococcales bacterium
AAACCGCCCAGCAAGTTTTTAGCGCCTTCAAAAACGCCTTTGGCTGCACCTTCTACCGCATGGGCGACATCTTCGGCAACATCTTTGGCTTTCTCGAAGGCGTCACCGGCGGCGTCTGCGGCTTTGCCTGCCAGGTCTTCGGCAACGTGGGCGGCTTGTCCAGCAACTTCGCCCGCTTTGCCCATCAGGTCGCCAGCCACTTCTTTGGCTTGACCTGCCATTTCGCCAGCTTTGCCTGCCAAGTCACCGGCAACATCTTTGGCTTTGTCGGCTGCGCCTGCTGCGGCTGTGCTTGCGGCACCGGCTGCACCTGCGGCTGTGCTGGCTGCTGCACTTGCAACATTTGAGGCGGCGTCTACGGCTTTATCGGCGGCATTTTTGATTTCGTCGGACATGATGATCTCCTTGTTGAATGTTTGAACCCATCTGGCTTTGCCAAACTCGTTTCATTCTACGACTTCAAACCGTGAAAAGTTCCAACCGTCATTTCAGACGCTCGAGGATTGCCAGACTTGCAAACTCGAGACGCCCAAGCTCGAGGATTTGGCGCGTTTGAGCGCTTCGCTAATCCAGGTTGCCGCCTCGAGCGTGGTGTAGTGCGCCGTGCCATTCTCGAGTGCTTTGCGAAGGTAAGTCGAGCTTGTCAGGTCGATCACCAAGTCAGGCAGGGGAAGCTCGAGGTTTGCCGTTTCTAGGTTGGTCACAGTCCAACCGCTTGAGCTTAAACTCTCAGCAACTTTCTCGAGTCCTTTGCCAATCAAAACTGCACTTCCAGTCAAAGGCAGTTTGACGTTTGCGCCCAGTTGAGCGCGGTAGTAAGCAATGAACGGGTCGCTATCTATGCCCATGCTCTCGCCCGTGGATTTCATTTCTGGTCCTAGAATCGGAATCACCCCCGCGAATTTCAGGAATGGCAAGTGAACCTCTTTGGCGCTGTAAAAATTTGGGATCGGTGCGGTCGTAAAATTCAAATCCTCGAGCGTCTTGCCCGTGGCGATCAGTGCGGCGTATTTTGCCAATGGATGCCCGATGGCTTTACTGACAAATGGCACGGTTCGGCTGGCTCGAGGGTTGGCTTCGAGCACAAAAACCTTTCCCTGATAAATGGCGTACTGGCAGTTCATCAAGCCTTTCACACCAATCTCGAGCGCCAGTTTTTTGGTGTGGGTGTGAACTTCTTCGAGCAGTTTTGTTGACAGGTGAACGGGTGGCAGCACGCAGGCGCTGTCGCCAGAGTGAATGCCTGCGGCTTCGATGTGCTCCATCACGCCAGCAATGACGACATGGTTGCCGTCGCACAGGCAATCAACGTCCAACTCGAGCGCCCCCTCGAGGAATTGATCGAGCAGAATACTGGGGCTGCCTTCGACGGCGCTGTAAACGTCGGTCAAGTACGTCTCGAGTTCTGTTTGGCTGCGCACCACCCGCATGGCGCGACCGCCGAGTACATAACTTGGTCTTGCCATGAGCGGATAACCCAAGCTCGAGGCGAGTTTGAGGGCTTCGCTGGCATTGTTCGCCACCGCGCCTTTGGGTTGTGGAATCCCAAGTTTCTCGCAGAGTTGATTGAACTCGAGCCTGTCCTCAGCTTTGTGAATGGCGCTCGGCGACGTGCCGATGATCGGTGCTCCCGCCGCCTCGAGCGGTTTGGCAAGTTTGAGCGGGGTTTGCCCACCGAGTTGCACGATCACGCCGACTGGTTTTTCGTGTTCGATGATGTTCATGACATCCTCAAACGTTAAAGGCTCGAAGTAAAGTCGGTCTGCGGTGTCGTAATCGGTCGAAACGGTTTCGGGGTTAGAATTGACCATGATGGTCTCAAAACCCGCCTCGCGCAACGCCCAGACCGCATGAACGGTGGCGTAATCGAATTCCACGCCCTGTCCGATGCGGTTTGGTCCTGAACCCAAAATCACAATTTTTGGTTTGTCGGTTTCTCGAACCTCGTCCTCCCATTCGTAACTCGAGTAATGGTACGGCGTGTAGGCTTCAAATTCGGCGGCGCAGGTGTCCACGGTCTTAAAGACGGGCAAGGCTTTGGCGGCTTTGCGAAGCGCCCGAACCTCGAGTTCGGTCTGACCAACAATTTCGCCAATTCGTGCATCGCTGAGTCCAAGGCGTTTGATTTCGCGCCATATTTCGTACTTCCAGGTCTCTATGTTTCCCAACGTCAAGATTTCTTTTTCGGCTTCTATCACCTCGAGCAACTGGTACAAAAACCACCTGTCAATTTTGGTTTTCTCGAACAAATCATCCACGCTCATGCCGCGCCGTAAAAGCTCGAGCACCGCCATAAAACGCTTCGGTGTCGGTAATAATAAATGCTCGAGTTGCGCCAAGTTCATGGTTTCAAACCCACCGCGAATGTCAGACTCGAGGCTGCGGAAGGCTTTCATAAAGCTTTCCTTAAAAGTTCGCCCGATTGCCATGACCTCACCGACGCTGCGCATTTGCGTTCCAAGGGTTTCGGGCGTGCCAGGGAATTTTTCAAAAGCAAAACGCGGAATCTTTGTCACCACGTAATCGATGCTCGGTTCAAAACTGGCTGGCGTGCTTTTGGTAATGTCCCCGACGGGCTGTGCTCGCGGTGGGCAGCATGGCCGCGGCTGCCGCCGTGGCGGTGATCGTCGCGCCGCAACTGGCTGGCCCGCCCAAGA
>JANLWR010000853.1:0-4779 GCA_031364625.1 Deinococcales bacterium
CAAAACCAAAGTGGGCAGTCGCAATTCAAAAGCGACGCGACACGATGGGCGTAAGCCAAGAACGTTTAGCTTTAGAGATGGGCGTTTCGCCTAGCCTAATCACAAAAATCGAACGTGGTTCACACGATTTTCGCAAAATGACTTTGAAAAACTTTGAAGCACTTTTACGGGCGCTCGAGTGGACAATTTCAGATTTTGAACGCGAGACTGATGCGAAGTTTGAAACTTTGACCAAATCAGATAAATCTAGAAACGATCACGCTGTACCAATTGGATTCTATCTTGTGCCAGTCATCGGAATGGCGGCAGGAGGAATTCCAGATATGTACCCTGTTCCAACGAAATTAAAACGACACGCAACCAAGATTTTTCAAGTTTTTGGTGACAGCATGAACGGCGGTAACGCACCGATCAAAGACGGCGATCATGTTCTTGTGGACACCACCTTAAAAGAATTACAAGATGGCAAAATTTTTGTGATTGAAATTATTGGCAATGGTCACGTCGTGAAACGTGCGCGACTTAAAAAGAATCAATGGTGGCTCGAGTCTGACAATCCAGAATTTGAAACTTACGCACCCGATGAAGCCCGAATTATCGGGCGGGTTTACTACCGCATGGCTGGTGACGAGCTTTAAGGCTCGAGAGGAGTTTTTATGGCAACAAAACGCGATGATGGAAAACTTCAAGGACAAATCCGAGAACGCAGTCAAGTAAAAAACCCTCAAACTGGTTTATATACCAAGCGTGACACAGATACGGGTAAATTTGTTGGCACGAAAAAAGACGGCAAGCCTTTTAAAAGTGTCCGCAAAGAAAAGTGAAGTTAAACAACCAAAAACAAATTAATTTAAGGACTTGATGAATCGTCGGCGCGATGTTGTTAGAGAATTAAAACGTTTCCCAAGCGCGGGTACGCCTTTTGAAGATTATATTTCAGAGTTGTTTGAAGATTTGAATTGGACAGTTTATCGAACTCCACCAACAGCAGATAATGGAATAGACGTAATTATTATTTCTCCGCTTAAAAAATCTTATTTAATTGAAGCAAAAAACTATCAACCGATTTCAAATAAGATAGACAGTAAAATCATTCGATCAGTTTACGGCGGTGCGGAAATTTATAAAAAAGATTCACGCCTTTTAGGGAGTGATTTTCAGTTTGCTATTGTAATAGCATCAGGCTTAGGCGAAAGCAGTATTATTGACGACATTTTTACTCCCGCAGCAAAACAAACAGCTTCAACTCTTGGTATAAAATTGTGGACTTTTGAACAACTTCAAATACTTGCCGATGCTGCCACAACAAATAATCACAGTATTTTACAAAAAATTGGTTTAGAAACGGCTTTACCCGTTGTTAAAAATTTAAAAAGGAAAACTTGGAATTTATTTGATTATGGCGTTTTATTATTTTTAGCGTTTTTGGTAATAATTTTTATCAATGTTTGGTTTTCTAAAAACATAAATTTGCCGCAAATTTATACAATAGAAACTTTAAATCTAACATCTAATGAAGATATAGAAAGAAAAAGAATTACAGATTTTATATTATTTTGGAATAAAACTTATCAAAATGCTTTAATAAGTAATAATTTAGAAAGCATACTACCTTATATGTTAGGCTTACAGCGCGAAGGTATAATAAAAAAGTTTATGGATAGAACACAAAAAGGCTGCGTCTTATCAATTCAAGAACGTGCGCCTTTTGTGATGTTATCAATAGAATTTGATTCGGCGGAATTTGCAAAAACCGCTATCACGCGAAATGCTAGCTATATTGAAAATTGCGTTAACGCGGAAAGTAGAATTGTACGTGATGGAACAGAGGTTAAGGTGACTTATGATCTTCAAAAAATAAACGGAAATTGGCGTATTTATAATTCTATTACTTCTGGTGGCGAAATTAAAAAGTGACTCGAGGTTATTTTTTAAGGTTGTATAGGTTTAAGCCCCACATCAACATAATCGCAGAAGCCGCGCCTATTGGAACATGTCCGATTATTCGACGTATGCGAACTTCAGAAGTCATCAATACGGGCGGGGTAGTTGAATCATTGTCATCATCGTATTTTACTGCCATCAATTCATAACCAAGACCACTTACAGAACCCAAAACGCCTAAACCACCAAAGAAAATAAGTGCACCGCCCCAGAATTTCATTATTTACCTACGCTTCCTTAAATCCGTAATGCACAATTACCGCGCCACTAATTGCCAGGATGACACCACCGACACCCACGCCAGCAGAAACGGTTTGAAAGTATTTTTTTTCTTCTAAGGACATGGGTACAAGTTGACCACCATGATTTACTGTTTTTGCTTTTGTGACGCCATTAAATCCGATAATACCCATACCAACTAAACTAACTCCAACCAAAGCCAGTGGTACACCAAACAGTAAGCCGACAACCGGCAGGAAGCTTTTCATAAGTTCCAGTTTTAAATTTTGGTTCACAATAAATCTATAGCAAATCAACATACTAAATCAGCTTGTCGAATTGGTGTTCGTGCGTCACAGAAAGGTTTTAACCGTAATGACTTGGGCTTCTTACATTCGCGTTTCTGACGACAAGCAAAGCGGTGATGACCGTTTTGGTTTCCCCCGTCAACGCCGTGAAATCCTGACTTACCTGAAACCTCATCAGGAATCCAACCCGCTCGAGTTCAAAGACGTAATTTCAGGCACGAAAGAATCCAGGGATGACTTTGAAAAGCTGCTCGAGGCTGCCAAACAACGGCGCATTACTCGAGTTTGCATTTCGGAATATGACCGCCTTGGACGCAACCTGTTCACAAGTTTCGCGCTCATGGGTGAGATGGTACGCGCCGGACTCGAGGTTCATTCAGCGCTCGATGGGGTTTTTGACCCGAACAGTTCTAAATCCCGTCAAGAGTTTGCCCGCCGCTCGAGCGAAGCTGACTCAGAATTGGAACGCATCACCAGGCGCATGTACGGCGGCAAGCTCGAGAAAGCCAGAGGCGGTAAACCGATCAATCCTTTGAACGCTTACGGCTGGACCAAAGGCGTAATCTGTGAGCACGAAAAGAGCGTGCTCGAGTGGGCATGTCGGGAAGCGCTGCACCGTGGTCTTGTTCCGATCTGCGAGGAATTGAACGCTCGAGGCGAAAAACCACCCGCTCGAGGAGTGAAATGGCATCACAGCACTTTGCGCCAAATGCTGCGAAATCCCATGTATGTAGGTCAATACCATTTTGGGCGCAAAACCGAACGAATCACCGTGGAAGTTCCCGCGCTTCTAGACCTCGAGCTTTGGCACACCGTCCAAGCTGCCCTGAATGCTCGGACACGAAACACCCGACCAGGCAAGCGCTTGGATTATGAACTGACTGGACGCATTTTCTGCTCGGTGTGCGGTTCGGTCATGAGTGGCTTTCAACCCAGCAAGAAAGCCTACAGTTACTACTTTTGCCGAAAAACCTTGCGAATCAACGGCAAAGCCTGCAATCACAAAACCTATTACCGCGCCACAGATTTACACGAAGCTGTGACCTCGAGCCTTAAAAACTTGCTGTTAAGCCCTGAAACGCTCGAGGGCAGTCTTGCAAGACCCGCGCCGCCCAAAGACACCACCGCCGACCGCAAACGACTTACAGACCGACTCGCAAGAGCACGGGCGGCATACTTGAACGGAATTGACACGCTCGAAGAATACACAATCGAAAAACAAAAACTCGAGCTTGCAATTCAAAGCATTCAACTCGAGCCAGCACCCGCGCCACCTCGAGATGCGAAAAGAACGCATCAGATTTTAAAAGATGCGTTCGCAAGTCATTCATCACTGCGAGAAATCGCTAAAGCCTTTATACTGACTGTTCGAGTCGGTTTTGAGGGCGAGGTCAAGCTTGAAATCGGCGCTTAGGACGAAGAAAAGAGGGCGATTCATACGCGTGTACATTTAATTACCTTTGGTTGCCAAATGAATGAATACGACTCGCACATGGTCGAGTCGCAAATGGTGGCATTGGGTGCAGAACTGGTTTCAAACGTGGATCATGCCGATTTCGTGCTGGTCAACACCTGCGCGGTGCGCGGCAAGCCCGTCGATAAAGTCAAAGCCGTATTGGGCGATTTACGAAAACTGAAACACAGCCGGGGTTTGATGCTGGGCATGATGGGCTGCTTGGCGCAACTCGAGGAGGGGCAAGAAATTGCCAAGAAGTACGAGGTGGACGTGCTGCTCGGACCCGGCGCGTTAACCGACATTGGCGCGGCGCTCGAGGGCAACAAAAAATTCTGGAGTTTGGCGTTCAAAGACGACATTCACGAATTTATTCCGCCGCCGCCCAAAGGCAAACTCAGCGCCATGCTGACCATTCAGCGCGGTTGCGATCACCACTGCACCTACTGTATTGTGCCGACCACAAGGGGACCACAAGTCTCGAGAACCCCGCAGAACATCATGACGGAACTCAGTGCGATGGTTGAAGCTGGTGTGCTCGAGGTGACACTGCTGGGGCAGAACGTGAATTCTTACGGTTTGGATCGACCTGGAATGCCTGGTTTTGGCGAGTTGCTGCGCATGGTCGGAAAAAGCGGCATTCCGAGGGTGAAGTTTACGACCTCGCACCCGATGGATTTTAGTGACGACATCATTCATGCGATTGCGGAAACGCCAAACGTCTGCAAGTACATTCACCTGCCCGTCCAATCGGGCAGCAATGCGGTGCTGAAACGCATGGGGCGCGAGTACACCCGTGAGTTTTACCTCGAGCGAATCGCCAAAATTCGGTCTTTAATGCCGGGTATTTTCCTC
>JANLWR010000875.1:0-8664 GCA_031364625.1 Deinococcales bacterium
GTACAATAAAAATAAACCAGTTAAAAAATCTATTGCTGCTCAATATTAAAATTTTTGCAAAGGTGCACTATATAATTTAGTACTTTACAAGCAATAAAACATTTTTATTTTAACCAACCAAAACTAACAAACATGAGCTTAATGAAAGATTTCAAAGAATTTGTATTTAAAGGCAACGTCATCAACTTAGCAGTTGCGGTCATAATTGGCGCCGCATTCGGGGCAATTGCGGTCGTCGCCTGGTTTGTCATCCGTGAGCGCGTCAAACGTTACCGCGAAACCCAAGCCAAGATTGAAACCATTAAAGCAACTGTTGCCGAAAATCCAGATGATTTCTCGAGTTATCTGCTGGAAAATGAATTCCTGGGCGATTTGTTGGTGCGGGCAAACCGTCGCCGCGAAGCCATCGAAGTCTTCGAGCGTTTTGTGCAGGTCGAAAAAAAACGCGGGCAGAACACCGAAAAGCTCGAGCGCATTGTGTCACGTTTGAAAGAGGATATTCTCGAGTAAACTAACCGAGTAAATTAACCCAGAGGAGAACCACATGCGGGCGTACCGAGGTCTGGTTAAAGATGGTGTGATTGTGCTCGAGGCTGGAACAAAACTGCCTGACGGTACGGTTGTGACTGTGACCGTCGGTGAGGGTGAGATTTTGCGGGCAACCCTGCGCAACGTTTTCAAAACGCCCGAGCGCCGCATCAAAATTCGGCTGCGTCCGACACCAACTTTGGGTCGAACTGGCTCGAGTTAAACTGGCAGCGTTAAACCGACAATGGTGCACCGAGCAGTTGCATACCGTATGCACTCCAGAGTTCTGGGGTCTGCGGCGGCATGGCGTTGGCTTTGTTGACTTCCTGGAAAAAAGCTTCCATCTGACCTGCTGGCGAAAAAGTAATCAGCATTCTGCCAATCTTGTCGCCAACGTGCGCCCAAACGTGCGGGATTTGACGCGGCGCTAAAACCGAATCGCCTGGTTTTAAAGTAAAACTTTGCTCCCCAACTTCCAGCACAAATTCGCCCTCGAGACAGTAAAACCATTCGTCTTGATGGTAATGCAAATGCTTGGGCGGTCCACCTTTGGCATGAAAAGTATTCTCGAGAATCAATATGCCGTCCAGGTCTTGGGGGGTGACTTTAAATTGGATGGTGCTGATGCCGAGTCCTCGAGTGACGCCAAATCGGTCTTGTCCTGCTGCAACTTGCAATACAGACACAACACACCCCCAATATTTTTATGGTTTTGCGACCACCAGGAACGATAAAACCGCGACCAGAATGCCCCAGAGCATTCCAACAAAAACCTCGAAATAGGTGTGACCGAGCAGTTCTTTTAAGGGTTTGGGCGTGAAACCTTCGCGCACCACGGCACGAAGTTCTTCGACCAGATCGTTGATTAACTCGGCTTGCATTCCACTGGCGCGACGAATGCCTGTGGCGTCGTACATCACGATCATGCCAAAAATCGTGGCAATCGCAAAGTACGGGCTGTCCCAACCGTATTTGATGCCGCAACCCACCGACAAAGCCACCACGCTGGCGGTGTGCGAACTGGGCATTCCGCCAGTCTCGAGAAACCGGGCGGGTTGCCAGGAACGCTCGGTTATGAGCACCAGAAACACTTTTAAGATTTGAGCGCCCGTCGAAGCGACCAGTGCCGTCCAGAGCAATTGATTTTGGAATAATTGTTCAAACACGGGTTCTCCGAAGGGTGGCTCGAGCGCTATTTGTATTCTACTCGGGTTGAAGCAGCTTTGCTCGAGTTGCCAATTGCTGCTTGCAGGCTTGGACGGTGTTGTACAGCAAATGCGAGACGGTCATCGGTCCAACACCGCCTGGAACGGGCGTGAGCGCACTGGCGACGTTTGCGACATCGGGGTGGCAATCGCCAACCAGTTTGGCTTCACCGCTTTCATCGGTAATGCGGTTGATGCTGACATCGATCACCACCGCGCCAGGTTTGACCATCTCGAGGGTGATAAAATTCACGCGACCCACGGCGGTCACGAGCACATCTGCTTGCCGAGTCACGGCTGCCATATCTTGGGTTCTCGAGTGGGCAATGGTCACGGTGGCGTTACGCTCGAGCATCAGGGCTGCCAGGGGTTTACCGACCAGTTGCGAACGGTTGATGATGACCACGCGTTTACCCGCCAGGTCAATGCCGTAAAAGTCGAGCATCGAAATCACACCCGCTGGCGTGCATGGTCTTAAGCCTGGTTCGCCCGCCCACAACCGACCAACGTTGACCACATGCAAACCGTCCACGTCTTTGGCTGGGTCAATCGCCTCGAGAATTCGTTTTTCGCTCGGGGCTGAACCTTTGGGGAATGGCAATTGCACCAGAATCCCACTGACCGCATCATCGCCATTCAGTTTCTCAATCAACTCGAGCATCTCGGCTTCGCTGGTGTTGGTTGGCAGTTCGATCAAACTCGAGTCCAAACCCACTTTTTTGGCGCGACGGGTTTTCATGCGGGTGTACGAAACGCTGGCGGGATCATCACCGATACGAACCACAACCAAGTTTGGCACGGCACTCAAACCCTGCATTTCCTCTTTGGCGCGGTTCAGTAAAGCTTCGGCAGCAGGATCACCGGAAAGATTTAAGGCTGTTGACATCGTTTTACCTCCAAAAGCCCGAGATTCCCTCGAGCAACCCCAGGAGTCTACCTTAGAAGCAAAAAGAGGAACGCAAGCTGACACGTTCCCCTTCAAAAATCTCGAGTTGCTTATTTTTTGGGCGCGGAGGTCAGAATACTCAGGCACATTTCGTCCGTTGTACCCTCCGCCCAGGTGATGTAACGTGGGCTGGCTTGCACGCCGTTCAGCATCGGTTGACCCGCCAGGCTATTGTCATAGCTACAAGAAAGCCGCAAAACATCGCCTGGTTGCACCTCGAGCGGGGTTTTAAACCAGTAATTGCCTTGCCAGTGAAAATCCCATTTGGGAATGTGCAACAAGGTTTTGGCACGTCCAGTGCCAGGGTTTAACTCGAGTTTGATGTCTTGTCCGCGCAGGTGCATGTGCGCGGCGACGGCGTACAGGGTGCTGGCTTTTTTGACTTCGCGGTCACAAGAGGTTTTGATCTCGCTGGCGTCGCCCACCGATTTTGGGTAATCCTCGAGTTTCTTTTTGCAGACGTACAATAAGCCCAACGGAATGAAGGCAACCTTCTGCCCGTATTTTTGAACGTTTTCGTTTAAAACCGTCTGACGGTCACATTGCGGGGTGTTCAGACCGTCGGGGCAAGGAATTTCGACTGGCGCATAACCCAGTATGGTCTGAATGGGTGTAAGGGTTGTGCCTTCGGGTGCATAGGTCAGTTCGGCGCTGGTGCGGTCTGGTTTGGCGCCAGCCAGCAAATTGTAATGGACTTGCATCACAATCAATGAACCTTTGGTCAAGAGTGATCCGACACCTTCGGGCATGGTCTGGCTGCTCGAGCCTGGCGCCCATGCCGCCAACCAACTGTTGGCGGTGGTGCGAATGTCACCCACGTCCGAACCGCCAAAACACGTCCAACCTTTGCCACCAGAGGCTTGGTTTTTGGCTCGAGCCTCACTGGCATTTTCGGGTCCAATCTTAAACAAAATCACATGATGCACGATGCTGGCTTGGTCTGGTTTGACGTTGGTGGCGGTCACAAACGTATCGCGGGTCAGTTTTGGGTCGAGCAGAAAGCAGTGGTAATCGTCGTTGTTGCTCGAGTCTGGCGTGTAAGCATTATCTGGCGTCAGAACCGCGTCGGGTTTGGCAGATGCCAACTTGCTCGAGGTTGGCGGGTTTAAACTCCATGCCACATCCGAAATATTCTGGTTGACGCGGTGCGTGTGGTTGGGGCTAGCCAGGTCAAAATTGTGCATTCCCGCTTCTGGGGGCAGACCGCCAAAGGTCGCAAAGCCCAAACTGAGCGCTCCAAATCCTGCAACCAGCATGACCGCGATGGCTCGAGTCGGAATTTTTCTCATGGCTCTCCTTTTACTTTTTTGGTGCTATGCCCAGCGGTGCGCCGGCTTTTGCCCAGTCTGCCAGAATTTGTTTGGAAGCTACGCCCAGTCGGCGTTCGTTTAAAAACGGTTGCGAATCTTTGCCTGGAGGGTACGGCGGCATGTAATCAGATTGGGTGACTTGCGCAATGCGTCCGGCTCGAGCCACAGCCTCTTGCGGGTTGTCCAGCACGAACGGCGCGATGCCGCCCTTGACATGACACGAAATGCAGTTTTTCTCGAGGATCGGTTGAACGTCCCTGTAATAGCTTGGAACAATGCTTTGCGCCGAAACTCGAGCGTAAAGAAGTACACCCATAAGTGTGACAATCGAGCCGAGAATCCATAAGAATCTCGAGGCGGTTAAAAAAGTTTTTTGCTGGCTTGGCATACTGGTCAAAGTTTACCTGGAAGTCAGTCAAAAACAATGAACATCCACCAAATCCAAATGCCAGACCCTGATTTAAGCTTGAACACTTTAAACCACCTCACCCAAATCGGTCAGTAATCCCTTGTACAACTCGAGTGCCAAATCCCGAATTTCGAGTGTGGCGGCTTGACCGCGTTTGGAAATCTCGACTCGGGCGTTTGCCACGTTTAAGCACTGTGCCAGAACCTCTGGGAAGATGGGCCAGGGGTTCGGCTCGAGGTCGAGGTTGTGCGCCCCTGGTTCGTTGTGCTCGAGGTTTTCCAAGGTTTGTTGGGCGGCGGTTTTTTCGGCTTCGCGTTTGGTACGCCCCGTGCTGGTCGCCCAGATCGTGCTCGAGATCAGCACCGAACTCTCGAAGGTTGGTTGGTGCTCTGGACCTGTCGCGCCCGTTTCAAAGACTGGAACCTCGAGTCCGTTGCGTTTGCAGTATTCGATTAAGTCGCCTTTGGGATTGTTGCTCATTGGGTTTAGGTTAACATGTGAGGCTTGGGTTTATTGACTGCTCGTTTCAGAAAAAGATTGCCCAAGAAAGTGTAGTGGCAAGAATAGTCAAACTTGACTATTCCGTGGTTGACTATTCTCGGAAGGAAGTCAACATGGATCATCACGCGTTGTTGTTGCTGGGTTTACTGAAAAACCAAGCCCAACATGGCTATCAATTAAACGACTTTATCGAAAAAAACTTGGCGAGGGTCACAGACCTTAAAAAAGCCACGGCTTACGCACTGCTCGAGCGATTGCGAGAATCGGGTTTGGTGGCAGTCAAACTCGAGCAAGAAGGCAACCGTCCACCGCGAAAAGTTTATGCGATTACCCAAAGCGGCGAAACGGAATTCCTCGAGCTTCTACGAACTGAACTCAGTCATGCCGAACCGATCTCGAGTCCCGAAAGTACGGCTTTGATGTTCATGACCGAACTTGAACCTATTGAGCGAATTGATTGCTTAAACACCAGACTCGAGAAATTAAATCAACACATTGCCAACCTCGAGAAAATCCCAACCCACAAAAGCGCGGTCAATTTTGCACTCGAGCGGCAAGCGGTGCTGTTAAAGGCTGACCGCGCTTGGCTCATGGGTGTGCTCGAGAGGCAATAAAGAGCAAGTCTGAAAGGTATTCATGCAAAATCGTCAACCCGCACTCGGATTTATTTTTATTACGCTCGTCCTGGACATTCTGGGCATTGGTCTACTCATCCCGATTGTTCCCAAATTGATCGAAAGTTTCGCTGGGGACATCTCGAACGCCTCGAGCACCTCGGCTTGGCTTTCGGCTTCGTTTGCGCTCATGAATTTTGTTTTCGCGCCGATTCTGGGCAGCCTGTCCGACAAGCTCGGGCGGCGTCCCGTGATTCTGGCATCGTTGCTGGGGTCGGGACTGGATTACTTGCTCCTGGCATTCGCCCCAAACCTGGGCTGGTTTTTTATTGGACGCATTATTTCGGGCATCACCGGTGCAAGCTTTTCGGCGGCAACCGCCTACATTGCCGATGTCAGCCCACCCGAAAAACGCGCTCAGAACTTTGGTCTGATCGGCGCGGCATTCGGTTTGGGGTTTATTCTTGGACCACTGCTGGGCGGTTTGCTCTCGAGTTACGGTTTGCGCGTGCCATTTTTTGTGGCGGCAGGTTTAACGCTGGTCAATTGGTTGTACGGTTATTTTGTGCTGCCCGAATCTTTAAAACCCCAAAATCGCCGCGAGTTCAGTTGGGCGCGAGCCAACCCGATTGGATCACTGCTCGGGCTTGGGCGTTATCCCGTGGTGCTCGGACTGGTCGGTTCAATTTTTCTAGCAAACCTTGCCCAGAACGCGCTGCAAAACACTTGGGTTTTTTACACTGGCTTTCGCTACAACTGGAACGCTCGAGATGTCGGTATTTCGCTGGCGGTGGTTGGTTTAACCGCCGCGATTGTCCAAGGTGGTTTGGTTAGACAAATTGTGCCCAGACTCGGTGAACGCCGCTCGATTGTGATTGGCTTGGCGATTGGTGCAATTTCGTTCTTGTTGTACGGGCTGGCAAGTCAGGGTTGGATGATTTACGTGATTCTGATCTTTGGGTCAATTGGCGGCATTGGCGGTCCCGCCACCCAAGGTTTGATCTCGAGAAGCGTCGCACCAAACGAACAGGGTGCTTTGCAGGGTAGTTTGTCGAGCTTGATGAGTGTCGTGAACTTGATCGGACCGCTGATTTTCAATAACCTGTTCGCATTTTTTACGGCAAAAACCACCAACCCGCAAATCCCTGGCATTGCCTTTTATGTCAGCAGTGGTTTGCTGCTCGGGGCACTGGCTATTGCCGTGGCAGCCTTCAGAAACCCAGCCTTCAACCAAAGTCGCCGCGATGCGAACGCCGCCGCAATCGAAGCCGATCAACCACCCGTTGCCCATTAAATTTCTAACACCTAAGCTCGAGTTTTTCACTCGAGCTTTTTTTTGCTGCATTTCGCAACCTCGAGCACGTATACTAAAAACACTCAGAAAATACGGGTTTCTCGGGCATCAAACCTCGAGTATGCTGGAGGAATTATGAAAGGTACTTTAACCGTGACCGAAAACGCGCTCGCCTCCCTGCTGGGGCTGGCGGCGCATGAAGTTCCTGGGGTGGTGGGCATGGCTCCATCCAACCTCAAAGAGGGCTTACAGAAGATTCTTGGACGCGCTCAAGCCAGCGACGGCGTGTTGGTGGCAGGCGAACCACACGCCCGCACCGTTGATGTGCATATTGTCGTGGCATTCGGCACGAACATTTCCACCGTTGCCGAAAACGTCCGCGAACGCATCGTCTACACCGCCAAAACCTTGGCGGGCGTGCAACTCGAGGGGGTCAGCGTGCACGTGGTGGGCGTGGCAAAACCGACGGCTGGCAAACCTGGCAAAGCTGGCTTAAGGAGGACTCGAGGTGAGTGATGTGCTGACCAGCCAGCAATTGGCAAAAAGTTTTGTTTACGCCACCGATTGGTTGGGCGTTTTTAAAGATGAAGTCAACGCCCTAAACGTCTACCCAGTCCCTGACGGCGATACTGGCACGAACATGCACCTGACCATGCAATCGGTGCGCCGCGAACTCGACATTGCCGATCAAAACCGCATGTCTGAAGTTGCCCGAGCCATCAGTTACGGGTCACTGCTGGGCGCTCGAGGCAACTCGGGCGTGATTCTCTCGCAACTTTTAAAGGGCTTTACCGAAGTTGTGCGCGACACAACCGAAATCTCGAGCATGGTGCTGGTTGAGGCGTTCGAGAGAGCCGCCAAGGCAGGTTATGCCGCCGTCATGAAACCCGTCGAAGGCACAATTCTGACCGTGGCTCGAGAGACCGCTGAAGGTGCACGAACCGCGTTTACCAGGAACTCGAGTTTGGGTTTTAAGGATTTACTGAAAGCCGCACTCGAGGCGGGGCATGTCAGTTTGGTCAACACCACCAACCTTTTGCCCGTTTTAAAACAGGCTGGCGTGGTGGATTCGGGCGGTGCGGGATTCTTGCATATTTTTGAAGGCATGTTGGCGCACCTCGAGGGACGCGAACTGCCACCCGCACCGGTAATCGAATCGTATGCCCAAGATCAATTTGAGAACGAAGAATTTGGCTACTGCACCGAATTCTTGCTCGAGAATGCCACCAAAACCGCGCCCGAAATCCGTGAACTCGTGCAACCTTACGGCGATTCATTGTTGGTGGTCGGCGCGGAAGGTTTTGTCAAAGGGCATATTCACACCGACGACCCAGACCAACTGCTGGCACTGGTGGCGCGTCACGGCAAGATGGTGCGTTCCAAAATTGAGGACATGAGCCAGCAACACACCGAAATCTTGGCGATGGCGGGCGCTGCAAGCCGTCAAGACGCCCCGCCGACGGCAGCCGTGGCAGTTGTCTCGGGTTACGGGCTGGTCAAGGTGTTTCGCAGCCTTGGGGTGCGCATCGTCTCGGGCGGGCAAACCCAGAACCCCAGCGTTCAAGACATTCTGGACGCCGCCAAAAGCGTCGAATCTGATGACGTGATCGTGCTGCCAAACAACAAAAACGTGATTATGGCAGCCGAAAAAGCCAAAGAACTCGCCGCCAGCGACGGCAGCGGCAAACGCCTGCACGTGATTCCGACCAAAACCCTGGGCGCAGGTTTGGGCGCAGCCCTGGCGTTTAATGGCAGCAACAACGCCGAAGATTTAATTCCAGAAATGCAGGACGCCGCCGCTCGAGTGACCACCTTTGAAGTCACGCACGCCAGCCGCACCACCAGCATCGACGGACG
>JANLWR010000938.1:0-2249 GCA_031364625.1 Deinococcales bacterium
GTCTCGAGATTATGGAAGCAATCGAAGCAAACCAAGCCATCCAACCCGCTTGGTACAACAAAAAAACGAGGTCAGTATGAAACAAAGCACTGCCCAAAAACTTCAAGCCATGCTCAGTACACCACCTCGAGAAGTGATCGTTCCAAACAACGCGCAGTTTGTGGAAGAGAATTTTGAAGCCTTCTCCAACAATTTAGAGCAACTTATTGCCGTACAAACCGTGGGTGATGGTTTACGTCAAGCTCGGAAACGCCGCAAACTGAGCAGCCGTCAATTGGCAATCCAACTCGAGTTAAGCCAAACACGAATCATGGAAATGGAACGCGCCAACACCGAACTCGAGTTACGAACTGTGGCTCGAGTTGCTGAAGGTTTGGGGTACAGGGTCAAACTCGAACTTATTCCTGATGATGTGAACGAACCAATCATCAGCGTGACCATGCCGCGCAAAGAATTTACTGCTCCAAAAGCGGAATAATGGTTGCCAACCAGTTACAATTTTCAGAGAATTTGAAGCGCTGATGAAGCAAAATTCACCTTAAACTTGACACACCAGATCACCACACTTTTAAAACTCGAGAGGTTGACCGCATCGGGAATATCAAAATCCTGACTTGCAACTGGATAAGTTGTACCAGCAGGTATCGCATCACCAAGCTGCTCGTAATCGCCAACCTTGATGCTCACGGCTGCGGAAGTTTTTGGTTCTACAGCCGTTGAAAGCCAAACGTAAACAACAGGTCCATTGTCTGTCGTAAAATTCTCGAGCCTTACAACCCGTTTACCACTGGGTTTTTGAACAATTTTGACTGTGCCAGAACCAGCATGAACAACGGGGTAAAACGAACCTGTTTGCAGAATCGTTTCGGTCATTATGGGCGGACTCGAGGTTGTGCAGGCAGTCAACAGCACCAGACTGATTAAAACCAGATAAGGCAAGAATTTGTTCATAAAATCAGATACGCAAATTGAAAGGCTCGGGTTCAAAAAGAAATCCAAACTCGATTCTTCTTAAATTACCTCGAACTACGTTTGCTAAAAGCATTGCGACCCAAGCAAAATTCCTTGTGAGCAACATCCAAAATAGGCAACGGCTGCGTAAGGTACAGTATGCCGAGCGTTGCACCCGAAACATTTTCCAGCCCCCTCAACGTTCTATCGCTACCAGAAATCTTCACAGTCATCTCGAGTGGCGCAAAATCTGGAGTGCTGCACGTCAAAACCAGCCAAGAGTCGCTCGAGGTGAAATTTTCGTTTAAACGCGGTAGGTTGGGCGGCGTGACTGGGCGCAACGTACCGCGTACCTCTGAAACGCTTTTGCGCCTCGGTGTTCCCAATGATCGGGTGGTGCAATTTCTAGCGGGTTTGACCCAAGGCATCGAATCGAATGCAGTCCCTATGGAGGCTTTAGCGCGGGCTATGAAACTTCGGGCTGAGATTGGTTTGCTACCCGTTTGGGAGAACACCAAGGGCAGTTTTGAATTTATACCCTCGGACACCCCGCCCAGTTTTCTCGAGCCTGGCTTGAAGGTTGAAAGTCTGGGTTTGGACATGGCAAGACGGCTCGACGAGCTGAACCGTTTTGGTGGCGATCAACTCGGGCATGACCAAGTTTTTGCGGTGGTTGGCATTTTAGAGGACACCCAGCTTCAAACCCAACTGAACGCCGCCGATTGGACGATTTTAAACGCTTTGGACGGCGTGTTGACCGTGGCTCAGGTTGGTGCACAGACCGTGATGCGTTTTGATGACGTTGCCAGAAGTATTTTTAAACTCGAGGAACTTGGTTTTGTCAAAGACACCCAGGGGCAACGAACCCTGACCCGTAAACCCGTGAGGCTCGAGACTGGCGTCATTGCCCCGCATTTTTCACTTCCCAGCTTGGACGGCAACGTTTTTAACTTGGGAATGCTGCGTGGACGACGGACGTTGCTGTCATTTTTTCGTCACGCTGGTTGCCCGATGTGCAATTTGCGGGTACATGAATCCAAACAAGCTCTTTTGCGTGCCGTACAAATCATGAACCAGATCGTCAGGGTCGCCGAGCAGTGGAAACGGCGGTTGCTGCGACCCGACGCGCTCGCGCATACTCTCAATGCTCGAGCCGAACACGCCAACCACGCTGATGCCTGCGGCTTGCAGACGTGGGTAAGCCAGTTTTAATTCATGTACCCGCAAATTGCACATCGGGCAACCAGCGTGACGAAAAAATGACAGCAACGTCCGTCGTCCACGCAGCATTCCCAAGT
>JANLWR010000983.1:0-1554 GCA_031364625.1 Deinococcales bacterium
GCACTTCGAGGTACAAAATTTTCGTTAATATCACCAAACTCGAGCGAGTTGTACTTATTGAGCTTCAAAAGTTGGCAGTAGTTATCAGCCAAACTTTGCTTGAAATTCTCAATGATGTTTGATACGCCAGGAATGTTAAGCATCAGCTACACCCGCACGGCTTTGCTGTTGCCTTTGCCGCGCCGTTCATGGATTTGACCGCACCCGGCAGAGTCACAGCACCAACGGCAATTAAAGCCAGCACAATGGTAGCGCTGAACAACGCGCCACCCACGGCAGACCAAAAGCCGATTCTGACCAGTTCACCAGCCGCCGCATCCTTCACACGCCACCGTTTTCGAGGTTGTGAATGAAGGCAGTGACGCCACTCACACCAGAAATATTGTGAATACCACGCCAGATTTGATAAATCATTTCAGCAATAGGCGTGGCAAGATAAAGTTTTTCCATGCCATCAGCGCCAGGATTATCAACGATCAGCTTGGCAATCACACCAAAACCACCAGGCAACATAGCCGCAACGTCATCAATGCTTTCGATGATTGCGGCGACCGCATCAACAAGCTTGGCAAGCTTCTCGGGTCCGGTTTGGTCGGTGCCGCTCAGTTCGTGAACCAACGCCAGCATTTGAATCAACAGATTTTTCCAGTTCATGATTAAACCTCCACGATTTTCTTAACTTCGGCAATCTGATACATCAAATCAGGCGTTGGCACGTCATGCGACGGTGAACCCAAAGACGGCGTGATGGATTCGCCAGAGCTTTTACTGCCTTCCAATGACCTCATATCAGGACGTGGGAAGTACGTCCACGCGGCAAAACCAGCTGCTGCCGCAAGTGCGACCCACAAAACAATTTCAAGATTTTTTTTCATAACATCCTTTCAACTGGACGCACCACCTGAGGGCGGTAAATCAGTGGTTGCGAATCTGGAGCGGTTTGCAAAACAGTCGCGCTCGAGTTGGCTCGTAAATGCGCTTCGGGCGATTTTGGGTTGTATGTGATGCCGTAACTGTTTTTAAGTTCGATCACGATGCCCCTGTACGTGGTTTCACGCTCGGCAAGACGCGAGAGACTGGGTAGTTTCTCGTTGTACTTCCACTTTGCAAGCTGCTCACTTGCAACCACCCTCGAGCGCGGGATTGCCCACGACACCACAGGATTATCGGCACTCCAGATTTTCATGGCTTCCCGAGAATCACACATTGGCAAATAGTGGTTTCTGCATCCCCAAAATGGGTCTACAGTTCCACAACCGCTATGCACAAACTGCTGACATTTGGCAACCTCGGCTTTCCATTCCGCACTTCCAAACAAGTCACGAAGCGCGATTTCCTGAAAGTCGTTTAACCTCGAATTATCGTTTTCAATGGTCTGAATTTGACCCAGATCAATCAGCATCAAATTCTCAACCGCCGCCGCACGATCTTCAAACCCGCGAATCTCGAGCAAGCGAATGCGTTCAGCGTCGGCTTTGGCACTCGCTTCAGACTCAAGCCGCGCTTTTTCATGCTCTTCGCGCAATTTTTGCTGTGATGCCAAGATGATAGCCG
>JANLWR010000014.1:0-1819 GCA_031364625.1 Deinococcales bacterium
CCTTGGCTAGCAGCGCAGTGGCTGCTTCAACGTTGTAATCAAACTTTTTGAGGTCTGGCGAAACCCATTGTGTGAATGCCGCGTAAACACTCGAGTAAGCGGGTTCTGCCAAACCGCCATAAACGAGGTCAACCATTGCCGCACGGTTGGTCAAGTGGCTCATGGCACGACGGAAGTTATCGTCACGCATCATGGCTTGCTTGCTTAAGTTGCTCTTTTGATTCCAGTTAAAGACAATCCATTGGCTCGAGGCTGCTGGACCAACGTTGGCACGCAAGACAGCTTTCAATTTGCCGCCGTCGATAGCGCCTTTGACTTGACGCAATTGATCAGCATTGGCTGGAGAGAATGCATCACTATCTCCGTTTAAGTAGGCTGCCAAAGAGGCGGTGACATCTTTGACAATTGCAACGGTGCGTCCAGCTAAATAAGGTAAACCATTCCCGCCAGAATTTTTATTCCATTCGCCATATGAAGGGTTTGCAACCAATTCCAATCGTTCACCGGGCTTGTAACTCTTAAATTTAAATGCTCCAGAGGAAACAATTTGGTCGGCTGGCGTATTTAAAGTCCACATTGCTTTGATGCCTGCTGCACCTTTGGAAGAGTAGACAGGTCCAAAAATATGGTCTGGAAATGGTGCATAAGCCAGAGTTTCAATGGCATCCGCCGAGACTGAAGGCAAAATTGCTTGAATGGTATCTGCATCAATTTTCTTGATCTTGATTGGTTTATCATTAATAAAGAAACCATCATAAGAATTTGAACCTACATCTTCATCGGTATGAATCTTGAAAGTTGTAATGAAGTCATCGGCAACGATTGGCTTGCCATCTGACCATTTCATACCTTTTCGCAGATTCATCGTCCAGACAAGCTTATCTTTGGAAACGGTAAAGCTTGTTGCCATGTAAGGAATGTATTCGCCTGTTGCCGCGTCATATTTGAACATGCCATCAGCCGACGTAAGCACCTGCGGAATGTTGCCTGACTCTGCGGCGGTGAACGGATTGAGCGTTTTGTAATCTGAAATCGTCGCGGCACGGTATACGCCGCCCTCTTTGACTTCAGATGGTTTGCTCGCAGACCAAGCATCGGGGTAAACGAACGTTTGCCCAAATGCCGAACCCGCCAGCATCAAGGCTGCGGTTGCCAGTATGGCTTTCTTCATCCTAAACCTCCTCCGATATGCGCTGCCCTCACGACCCGTGTCTCGAGACGACTGGGATTGAACCCCAAAGAGTTTTGCTATCAAGGTTTAGACTAACAGCGAAAGTTGAACCAAGTCAAGCCATTTGGCTTAAGCCATTTTAACGATCCTGACGCTGTTTTTACGCATTTGGTGTCACAGTCTTGACACAGGTGTCAAATTTTTTTTGGCATGTTAAAAATAAATCCCTGCAAAACGCAAAAATACCCGTTCGGCGCATCAACAAAAAACCTCGAGCATTATCCTCGAGGTTGGTAGGTTTACGATAAGATTACAGTTTGACGGTGCTCAGTAAAAATGCGACCAACAAAAACGTAGCACCGATGTAAAGCGTTAAACGAACCAATCCACCTGTTTGTCCTCTGGCATTCAACAATTCAGAACCGCCACCGCCACCCATTGAAGTGGAAAGCCCGCCCTGCTTGGGTTCTTGTAACAACACCAAATATACCAATGCGGCGGCAGACACAAAAAAGATGATTAACAATGGGAAGAACAAAAACGATGGCAATGCAATCATGGGTGGCGCTCCTTCACTCGAGAAATTTAAAGGCTCGAGAAAAACTTTGGTGCCGGGAGGGGGACTCGAACCCCCACGGTTTCCCGTCC
>JANLWR010000024.1:0-1623 GCA_031364625.1 Deinococcales bacterium
GCACGCTCGTGATGGTGACCAATGAAGGCAACGGGCGTATGTGCACAACCATGCCAGATTTGCATGTTGCAGTCGTTGGCATTGATAAAGTGATTCCAGATTGGGAGTCGCTCGCCGTTTTTCTCAAACCTGAGAGCCAGCAAGACATTCGTCAGCCCCTCAAAATGATCCTCTCGAGCATCAGGGGTTTTTAAATTCGGCTTGCACATCTTCACGCCCAAACCTTGCAGGCGTTTGACCAGCGTTGCCGCGCCCAGATAAAACGCAAATTCGGCTTCGAGGTGCAAGAGTGGGTGCGAAAAAACTTGAATATACTGCTTTAAAACCTGCGCCACAGGACGGGTGGTGTCCTCGAGCATTTTCTCGAGGTCGGCAAAAAATGTTGCCAGCATTCGGTCTTTGCCCGACGCGCTGATCGCCACCTTGCCCGAACCAAAACCAGATTCCATCGTGTTGCCACTGATTGCGCCCATGATCGCCGCGCCAATACCTCGTTTCGCATCTCGAGCCTGCAGGCTGGTGATGCCCGTAAATTCTGGTTTTTTCTGCATCAAAAACGAGGTGACCGAATGGGTTTTACCGACAAACCTCTCTGAATTGATCGACAGCAACGTGGCTTCGGAGGGTCTTAATTGCGCGTCAAGGTTGATGCCAACCGTTAAGCTGGTCAGGTTACTGACCGAATGCCGCAACTCGGGCAGTTTTTGTTTCATGTCCTCAAATGATTGCTCTTCTGTGATCTCGAGCACCAATTGTTGCAATTCTCGCAATGCGCCGGATTCGATTTTCGCTTTTTCGAGCACACTCGAGAGGCGGTTTAGCACATCCACGTAAAGCTCGAGTTCTGAAAGTCGGGTCATTAAAAGTTGTAACTGGCTTAAATCGCCCTCCCGAGAATTTAGTTCTTTCAGTTTGTGCAACAACGGCAGCACGTCTTTGATGCCTTCAAACAGCAAACTCGAGCGCATAAAATCGGCAAAGACTTCCTGACGGTATTCGATGGTTGCGACATTTCCACTAAGATGACCGATGATTCGTTCGACATGCGGTTTAAAGCGCGGTTCGATGCAAAGTGCCGCGACCAGCTCCACCAGTGCCAAGTCATGGGCGCTTTCGGTTCCAATTTCGATAGCGTCTTTTGAATCTGGGTTTTGCCGCAAACAACTGAAATGCTCGAGATTCATTGGTAAAATTCTAGCACTCGAGGGGTTTAACAGCGAGTTATTGCAGGCAAAGAGTAGTGGTTGAACTCGAATGCCAGAGATTGCCTAAATCTGCATTGACTCAAATTTTCGAGATGAGCATTCACCGCTATCTGGAGTCGCATGTGGCGCGGTTAAGGTTGTTTACGCATCGTTACAATTTGGAAATCGTGGAAACATTCTAATTTAAGCCACTACCGCCACGACCCAAAATCACACGAAGCTCGAGCCTTGTACAACCCATTTGACATCTTTGGATTTTTAAAATTGCGAACTCGAGCCTACCCTCACCCCCAACCCCTCTCCCAACATCAGGAGAGGGGAGAAAATCGTGTCTGAATCAAAGGTTTTTTCCCACTCCCGCCTGGGGGAGAGGGTGTCGAGCCCAAGCGAGTCGGGTGGGGGTGGCACTCGCGCCCGC
>JANLWR010000030.1:0-3934 GCA_031364625.1 Deinococcales bacterium
TTTGCCACCATTTTGTTGGTGGCTTCTCCGTTCACGCCACCCATTGAATGCCAGAAATTAATTTTGGTTTTGCCTTCCTGGGCAAGACCTGTAATCAGTCCTGCACTGGCGAGAGCACATCCAATGGCGATGATTGCGGTACTTTTTTTCATACGTCCTCCTTTTATAACTTTCCCCATAACTGGTGCTCGTGAATCTTAAAGGTGCAGTGTCAAGGAAGTATCTCGAGTTTAAGTGCAATCATCCTTTCAGACCACCCATTGAAAGCCCTCGAACAAAAGAACGCTCGAGTACCACGAAAGCAATCAAGGTTGGTAGCAGCACAATCACTGCTCCAGCCGCCACGAAACCGTAATTGGTGCCTTCCTGGTCAACCAAAAAGAAACGCAAACCGACCTGGGCGGTGCGCCAAGTTTCGGAATTGGTCACGATCAATGGCCACAAATACTGATTCCAGGTACTTAAAAAGGTTAAGAGCGCCAGTGCCGCCAGCGCAGGGCGAGCCAGCGGAAAGACCACGTACCACAACTGTTGAAGATTGCTCGCGCCATCAATTTTGGCGGCATCGAAAAACTCTTCTGGAATTTGCTTGAAATTTTGGCGCAACAAGAAAATACCAAACGCACCAGCCAAGAACGGCAGCACCAACGCCCCGTAATTGTCAATCAATTTAAAGTTGGAAACCGTCAAGTAATTCGGGATCAAGGTCAGTTCCCACGGCACCATGTACGTGGCAATCACACCCATAAACAAGGCATTTCGGGCAGGTAAATTTAGCCGTGCAAAAGCAAAGGCTGCCAAACTCGAGGTGACAAGCTGCCCAAATGTGACCCCCAGCGCAACCAGCAAAGTATTCAACAAGTACCGTAGCAAAGGGGCTTTCTCGAGCGCACCCGCATAATTCTCGAGCGTCCAAGTGCTCGGCAAAAACTTTGGCGGGTATTCAAAAATTTCACTGCTCGGTTTAAAAGATGCCGACACCAGAATCAATATCGGAGCGATAATAATTGCCGAGAACAACGTCAAAATCGTGTACGTCACAACGTACTCGAGCATCTTTGAGGGTTTTCGGGTCTTAAATTGGGGTTTCTCGAGGGTCTGGCTGCTCATTGGTAATGCACCGTCCGTTCCAACCGGTTTTGGACAATGCTAAAAGCTAGAATGATGATGAACAAGACCACCGCCTGAGCGCTGGCGTAACCGAAACGAAAATTGATGAACGCCTCGGTGTAAATGCGGTAGACCGCGACTTGGGTCGCTCCCGCCGGACCACCTTGGGTCAAAATATGAATCGGACCAAAAGTGGTCAGTGCGCTGATGACCCCGACGATAGAGGTGAAAAACAGTGTTGGCGTTAACAGCGGCAGGGTGATTTTGGTAAAAATATGCACAGGGTTTGCGCCGTCCAACCGTGCCGCCTCGACCAATTCCTCTGGAATGCCTTGCAAACCAGCCAGCAACAAAATCGCGTTCAGACCAATGCCCTGCCAAGCCACAGCCAATGCCACAGCAAACAATGCGATATTTGGGTCTTGTAACCACTGCACTTTATCGATGCCCACCAAGGACAGCGCGTAATTGATTTGACCGACAACTGGATGGTACAGCCAACGCCACGCCACGGCTGCCGTGGCTGTAGGAACAGCGACTGGCAAAAACAACAAGACACGGTAAACCCGAATGCCAGGAATGTTGCGGTGCAACATCACCGCCGCCAGCAGACCACCACCAATTGACAACGGTACAGTCAAAAGTGTGAAAACCAAGCTTGTGACCAAACTATTGGCAAAATCTTTGTCTTTGAACAAGTCAACGTAATTGCCCAAACCATTCCAAAGGGTATTGCCGCTAAAAGGTGCTTCGGTTTGCAAGGACAACCAGAACGCATTGAACGCTGGATAAATCGTGAACGTCACCAGAAACGCTGCCGCCGGAACAAGAAACCACAACGTCCCAAACGACGTTGCCGTGCGGACTCGAGTTCCGTCACGCCCTGTTAGGGTTGTAGCCATGGTAAAAGTCTATACCAATTTGAAGATTGATTGTAAGAACTCTGCATACGCATGAATGACTACCGAGCAACAGTTTTCCTCGAGCCAAAAATGCTGTGCGGGATGCTCGAGTTTGGTGGTCATCGGACGAGCTTTGGATGAAGACGAGTACCGTAAAGCCTTCGCAAAATTGCATGTTCCGTTTCAACCCAAGTTTCGTTAAAACTCGAGAAAAATTTCAGCCACTCGAGAAATCAATAAAACTCCCTTCTCTCCTGGGAGAGAAGGGTCGGGGATGAGAGGAGAAGCGTGACGGCTGATTTAAGCTGGTGCAGCTTCGCTCGAGATTTCACTTGCTGTCTCGCTCGACATTTCACTGACTGCTTCAACGGCGTCATCATGAACATCGTCGTGATCGTCGTCATCCTCGAGTGGTGGCAGGTTGTCTTTGACCGCCATTTGTTGGCTTTTGACGGTCGGTGCAAGGATCATGTTCATGTCCATGCCCATCAGGTTTGGTGCACTTTCGACCAGTGCGCCGTCGCCAAGTGTTACTGCGACGCGTTTTAAGAGTGCCTCGCCCAGTTCTGGATGGGTGCGTTCACGACCCCTGAACATGATGGTGACTTTAACCTTATGTCCGTCTTTTAAAAAGCGTTTGACGTGGTTGAGTTTGGTATCGAAATCGCCGCCGCCAATTTTGACGCGCAATTTGATGCTTTTTTGTTCTTGGGCGCGGGCGCGTTTGCGGGCTTCTTTTTCTTGCTGTTGTGCCTCGAAACGGAAGCGTCCGTAGTCGAGTAAACGGCAGACCGGAGGGACCGCGTTGGGTGAAACCATGACCAAATCCAGACCTTTTTCGGTTGCCATTCGCATGGCGTCCCTGGTGTCCACGATGCCGGCTTGGTTTCCCTCGTCGTCAATGAGACGTACCTGACGAACTCGGATTTGCTCGTTTATTTTGTGATCCTTGGCTACAACAACCACCTGCCTTTTTGTGCTCGAGCAGTCTTTTGACTGCGCGGCGTGTTCAGTATACCCGTAGTCTGGCTTTTTCAGTAGTGTTTTAAAACGGATTTACTCGAGGTTTGTTTAAAGGCTTTGTGGGACGTGATTGTGTTAAACTCGGACGTATGAAGATTGTTTTTCGAGAAAATGGTTCAATCGGTGTTGAAACA
Source organism: Deinococcales bacterium (assembly GCA_031364625.1). Taxonomy (GTDB): domain Bacteria; phylum Deinococcota; class Deinococci; order Deinococcales; family JAAFIG01; genus JANXTZ01. The sequence goes on from JANLWR010000030.1 coordinate 3,170, forward strand.
AATGGCAAGTATGTGTTGCGGGTGGGTGAGACCGAAACGGTGATCGAAAAGCCAAAGTTTAGCCTGTGCCGTTGTGGGCATTCCAAGAATTTGCCTTTTTGTGACAGTTCGCATAAAGAGGTTGGGTTTGTTGCTCCAGCCGCCGAGATTGAACTCGAGTAAAGCTTTTCTGAGAATTTCGTCTGATTCAAAAGGCTTTACATGGCACAAGTCTGTTTTGAGATTGGGCTTTTCAGGCGTGCTGCCAAGAGATTTCTCGATTTTCGTTTTCGCGTATACAATGTCAGATATACCTCATTCTATTCTGAGGAATCTTTAATAATTTTAAATCCGCGCAACCAAAAAATGGTGCAAAACAGTTATGACTCGAGAAAAATCTTTTGACAATCAAGCGTTTGTTGTTCGGTGCGATTTAGGCATTTTGGATTCAAAATGGCGTGCGTTTCCGCATTTCAAAGCTTTGGATCGAGCCAGGGTATGAACCTTCAATCTGGGATTTCCGCCCGTTTGCAACAAATTTTTTTGTGGTCAAGCTCGAGCGTTTTTGTCTTTGCCATGGTTGGTTTTATTCTTGACACCAATTTTAAACCGTTGTGGCTGCTTGGGCATCTGGCTTTTTTTAGCGCCATCTTTGCGGCGAATCACTTTTTGTATCGGCGTTACTCGGTCAAAAGCACAGGGTTTTTCCTGACCGTTTGCGCCTTACAGGTGATTTTTGCCCTGTATCAAGAACAAGCATTTTGGACTCAATACGCACTGGGTGGC
>JANLWR010000054.1:0-3181 GCA_031364625.1 Deinococcales bacterium
TCAAACGTTCACGCCCGCGAGGAGTTCAGGCATACCAGCGTAATTTCTGCCGTTTGCAAGGGCGCAATCATAGGTTTGGGGGCAGAGGGATACCGTTTGGGACTCGAGTTTTTTGCTGGGCATTTAAAGGCACAACTCGAGCGAAACGACCAGGTGTTGCCCAATCCAACCAGGTTTGCCTGAAATTGGCTTGAAACCTCGAGGGTTTGAATTCAGGGGAAGAGTTTATCTCGAGTGACGCTGACTAAAAGTAGTCCCCAGCGTTGCCCCGTCTTCTCTGGAAACCAATGTGACTTGCACATCAAAACCAAGCGCTCCCGCCACTTCGGTAATGCTTTTTAGCTCCAGATTCTGGGCTTTCTCGAGCGTACTAATTCGTCCGTGTGTTGTCCCAAGGCTACGGGCAAGTTCCCGCTTGCCAATGTCACGGGTTTTACGGGCATCCTCGAGCAACGCACCAATTTTTAATTCCATGTAACCTTGCTCCACACGCTCGAGAAGGTCGCGTGGGTCTTCTTCTGGTATTTCGACGGGATGTTTTGGGATGACAGGACCTTCGCCCATCATCATCACGCGTTTAAGTGCGGCTTGTCTGGCTTCACTGTTTCTTTTCACGCTGTTTGACCTCCTGTGGTGTTACGGGACGTTTATGAACCCGTGACGGAAAGACCGACTGCCCTAGCTTAAAAGCCTCCAAGATGTACGCCGTATCCTCGAGTAACAACTGACTTGGGGTATCGGCTTGCTTCCATTCGGCATGGCACAAGAAAAAAGTCTTTTCAGGTCCTTCAAAAAGATACACTCGCGCTCCGCCCTTCTGTCCGCCACGACTATGAGATTTCAACTCGAGAATCGGTGTGCCTGTCAACTTTTTGAGGAAACCACTTTCACTGCCTTGCTCCTTAAGGGCGGCAACCATTTTGCTTATTTCAGCAATTGTCTCATGATAGCCACGCTGCTTGAGGGCGACCATGCCCGAAGGTGCGTTTTATGGTCAAGAATCGATTAAATCTTGAACAAATGGCGGGTTCTGCGCCTCTAGATCATCTGGGTCGTAAGGATAAGCGATTCGCGCCACGATCAGAATTTTAGAATGTCCATTTGGGTTTGTCAACGATTTACCCAAACCTGGAGCAACCAAACACCAACCCCAATTATTTGGGCGAATGATGATCCGATCCCCAAATTTTACCCTGGCTTTTGCTATACTTTGCGCATGACCCAACTACTGAACAGTGTTATTGCAAAAGTGCAACAACTCCCAGAAGCCGAACAAGATGAACTCGCAGCGCAATGGCTTGCAACGCTCGAGTTTTCAGAATTACAGCATCTCGAGCAAAACAGAACACTGGCATTGTCCGATTTTTTAGACCAGCTCGAACCTGATCGTGCCGCACATCAAAGCTGGCTCGAGGCGAACCATGCAGCCGTAAAACCAGCCAAATACGTTGTCGGGCAGGGCTTGGTTTTCGGGTGAATTTGTTCGGACTTGTTCTCGAGATCAGGTTGCCCGAACGCCGCCCAAGTGGACATGAGCAAAGCGGTTTGCGTCCATGTTTGATTGTTGCCGATTCTGGGCAGCATCAACGCCTGAATTTCCCACAGTATTTGGTTTGCCCGATCACCAGCACGATGCTTGAGACTGGGTTGATGCGGGTACGAATCGAAGCTGGCACGGCAGATTTACGGCTTCCTGGTACGATTTTAATAGACCAGTTGCAAGCTGTGGATGTTGGTCGGGTGACTGGGGCGTTTGGGCGTTTAACGCCCACCGAATTAGAAACTGTTCGTATAGGATTACGAGCGTTACTTGAGGAAGCGCTTAACCTTACGACGTAATCTGGTTTTAGAACTTGAGCACCGAAACCTTAACCTCGAGCATTTGGGCAGATTCGTTTCTCGAGCCTTGGAATGACAGCCCCACACAGGTTTTTATTTCACAACAATTTTCCGCGCTCGTTGTTCTGCATTCTTTTGCGCAACCACTTCGAGACGAGGCGTAAAACAAGTCGTTTCAGCCACAACTTCAGCCACAATCTCAGGGTGTTTTGAGGCGATTGCCAAGAAGATTCTGGCTGCCCCTGTCGGTTGCCGTCGTCCTTGCTCCCAACCCTCGAGCGTCCGAGCGCTGACCCCAATCATTTGAGCAAATTTGTTCCTCGAGAGTTTAAATTCGTTGCGGATTGCAGTCACGTCTGGGGCTTCGATGCTGAAGCGGCGGCTCGGTTTTGCCGCGCCGCGCGTGATTGCCCCAGCTTCGCCCACAGCGTTCAAGAGCGCATCGAAGTCGGCATTATCCATGTATTTTTTCTTGGTCATGGCATTTCCCTTCTAACTGCTTCGGCAAGTTGGCGTTCCATCTTCTTGGTCAGGTCACTGCCTTTGTTTTTTGGTAAGGCATACACCAAAAAGATCGTATTTTGATCTTGGAAGTAAAAGTACCAAACCCGAAAGCCACCTCGTTTGCCGTGCGTTCCAAGTGCCGCACGGATTTTACGCATTCCAGATGCGCCAGGAATTCGAGTTCCTGCTTCGGGACGCTCGAGCAAATCGTTTTGAAAGGCACGGTATTCTTCCTCGGTCAGCAAGGCATTGATGATTTTGGTGAAGGTTGGCGTTTCGATAAATTCCATAGTGCCTCGGGTTGTAGTGTACTACGCTGACGTTGTAAGTTCAATCCGAAAACACACCAACCTTACGAGCAGGGCGTACCACAAAATCAGATTGTGCTGGGTTTTCAAGCCCCGCATCACAGGCAGTACACGGGTTTTGCAACTAGGCAAGAAGTGCGCGTCTCGAGCTAGGCGAAAAAATGCAGTGGCTCGAGCATTTTAGGTCAGAAATACCAAACCCTCGAGCATCCAAGGACTAATACCTATCATTTGGTCGTCTGGGTCATACTCTTCGCTTCGAGCTTTTGACTCGTTTGGTGATTGTCTTTGGTTCGTTCATTAAAGCAAAGACCTCTTCTTCTGTTGGGGGTTTTGTTAAATCCGAAACACTGGTTTCTAACGCATGAGCGACCCTGAACAATGTATCGAGTGTTGGGTTGAAACGTTTTTTTTCGCTTCGTGATTCTAAAGCCTGATACGTTGGAAACGGCAAATTTGCTCGAGATGCGGCAGCTTCTTGGGTTAATTCGAGGGTCAATCGAATTTGACTGATACGCCTTGGTAGGAGG
>JANLWR010000127.1:0-5094 GCA_031364625.1 Deinococcales bacterium
CGACCAAAATCAGCTTCCGTGGTTGTTGTTTGCCCTCAGCACCCAACCGAGCAACCCAAGAAAATTGCTGGAAGAGTTGCAAACGGAAAAAACCAAGTTGCCAGCTTTGCTTTTCATTGATGCCATAGACGAACTGCCGATAGAACTCGTGACAGCTTTGGCAGCAAGCCTCGAGAACCTGCCGTTTCGTGTGGTGCTCAGTTGCCGCCGCGAAGATTGGAATGCACGATGGCGCGACCTGCTGCCAAAAGCCAGAGAGAAGAACACCTACCGTTTGCTGCCGCTCAATTCCAGCGAACAACAACAATTTCTCGAGCATTGGGCAGCCAAAAACAATCGAGATGCGCTTTGGGCAAATGAACTGCACAAGAAATTGCGAAGTCAACCCGCGCTGGTGAACATCAGCGAAACCGTCTTGCTGCTCGCGCTGATTGCTCGAGTGTACGATCAAGATGCGGGTTCTTTGCCTGGTTCTCGAGACGAATTTTATCAACGCGCCTTGAATGCCATGTGGCAACGCAAAACAGCGCAAAAACGCGTGTCCGAAATCCGGATCGACGAACAAATGTGGTTGCGTGATTGGTTGCTGACCAAACTTGCCTTAGTAATCTTCAAACAAGGTTCTAACCGTGGTGTCTTCAATTTTGCCGATTTTATGCAAGCCACCCTCGAGAGTGGCTTGACTCGGCGTGAAGCACTCCCGATTCTCGAGCGTTTAAAAGACACAGGCATTGTGCTGCGGCGCTCAAATCAAATCGAACCACAATATTGGTTTGCCCACCGAACCTTCCAAGAATATGCCCTGATGCGAGCTTGGATGTTGGATTCAGACCATGCCGTAACGCCAGAAGAATTAACTGCGCGATTGAAAGAAAAACTGCTCGAGCATTGGCAGGAAGAGGAATTGCTCGAGCCATTGGCATTGAGTATTGCGTTTGCACATCGTCAACAGGCAAAAGTGTATGAGGCATTGGATGTTGTGATTCAAATTGGTCTGATGGCAGAGAAATTACATAATGAGGTCACAATAAGTCCGTTGCGCCGAACGCTACATTTATTACAACGAGCGGGCGTCGAGCTTAATGGGACTGAAAAAGATGAACTTTTTGGTCATTTGAATTCGCATGGACGGAAAATAGCAGTTGCAACAGACCCTAAATGCCCTTCCTTCATTCTCGAGATACTTTCACGAGATGAACGTTGGGAAGTACGTGCCAAGGTTGCTGAAAACTTAAGTACGCCATTAGCGATACTTGAAGCATTTGTAAATGAACCAACTGAAGAGGAGGCTGTACTTTACGCGGTTGCTCGCAATCCAAATACTTCATTAGCAATTCTTGACTTACTTTCGGAAGGCTCAGAAACAATAAGAAGTGGCGTTGCTCTAAATACCCAAACACCACTGAAAACACTCGAAAAATTCGCTTTAAACACAAATGACAACTCTAGAGTGCTTTGGGGAGTCGCTTTGAACCCAAATACGCCAGCAACCACTCTTATAGAACTTTCTAGGCATCCAAACAATGATGTACGTCGGGCAGTTGCAATCAATACATCCACTCCTGAAGAAAATATCTTATTACTTGCAAATGATGCAGAAAAATCAATTGTGCGAGCGGCTGCCAGAAATAAAAGTAACACGTTAGCCGTGCTTAAGAAGTTTGCAATATCAGATGATCCAAATGTTCGTGGTGGAGTTGCTGCAAACTTGAATACTTCCAATGAAATACTCGAATTATTAGTTGAAGATCATGATTTTTTGGTGCGGTCTGATGTAGCTTGGAATCCAAACACTAAGACAAAAATCCTACAGATACTTGCAGAAAATGAAAAAGATTTTGTAGTCATTGCCGCGATTGCTCGTAATCCAAATATTTCACAAGCAATAATTGAAATACTTATGAAAAACGATAACAGAAATGTACTAGCAGCACTTGCCGAGAATTTGAATACTTCTGCCACAACTCTTGAAGCACTTTATCACCGTGGAGTTGATATTGTTTATATGTATCTTGCTGAGAACCCAAATACACCTTCATCAATCCTCGAAAAACTCGTGCAAAATAAAAGCCCTGTTTCTTTGGAAAAAACTTATGCTCGTATCAATCCAAGTATATTTCTAGAATCTATACCGAATGATAATTTGAGTGAATTTTCAATATCTTATTCCATAGTTGATTCAGAATTGGAGCAAGAATGACTCCTTCTATCACGCTGGTATCGCTCGAGGATTTCAGAGAATCGTTATGGTCTGAATCTTATGTGCTCGAGCTTCAGGAATCCTTACTTTCAGAAGCAAAAATCATTTGGGATTCTCACAAAACTGAATTCTCAATGACAGACGTTAAATCAGTCGAAATTCCCATCCAAAACCAAACACCTTGGGAATACTTCAGATACTCGAGCACCGACCCAACAAAATTTGCGGTCACAGCCGAAAATAATTGGATTAACTTCTTTCGTTTGCTGCCACCCGTTTCAGAACCCATTGCCATTCCCGAAAAACCATTGAAACCTCGAGCTTTAATTCTGGCTGGTGTGGAACAAAGAAATCTCGAGGGATTCAAACCCATCGCCGAATCTTGCAAATCCGCGCTCGAGTTGCAGGGTTACGACGCGGTGTATTCTGGAAATGTCAATGCTGCAAAATGGCTCGAGGCTCTTCGTGAAGGCGCGGATGCGTTGTTTGTGGTGTCGCACGGCGATTCTGACACTGGAATTGTGACGCTCGAGGACGGCGCAAGGTCTGAAGTGCTTTTCTTTGCCGATCTTGAGTTGGCGTTGCAAGAAAACCCGCGATTGCTCCGTTGCCTGGTGGTTTTCGCGTGTGGCGTGCGTCAAACTTTGGTGGACATGTTGGTTCGTTTGCAAGAGAAGCGCAAATTGCATCCACATTTTGCGGCGGTGCTCGCTTGGGGCGAACCAGATGCGTATGAAGCAGAAGCTTTTCTTGGCTCGAGTCAATCAGGGTTTTTTCAAAAGATTTTCTCGAGCGACCCACCAACAGAAACCGCTTTTTTCGACGCGGTTCGGGCGGGACGCATGGCGATCAAAACCTGTCCGGCACGCCCGTTTGTGGTCATATCAAATTATCAGGCGCAACCGTTACCAAATGCGGTGCAACTCGAGATTGAGTCATCCATGCGCGATTTGATTGGTTTTAAGCCTCAATCATTTTGACGCAACTTCGCCCAAGGTCAGCGTGACCGAATGCGCGGCGCTGGCTTTGGCGCTGCCACCAATGCCCAGAATTTCGACGCTGCCGTTTTGGTCAATGTTAAAAAGCACGGTTGCCTCGGCAGTCTCGAGTTCAAAAGGTGGTTCTGTGCTGACTGCGGCGGTAATGCCCACTTTTATAGCGGTGATGGCGCTAATCAGTTCGTTGGTCAGCGGTTCGTGTTCCACGCCCATTAACCTGGTGACTCGAGGTTTAAGAACCAGTTTGATGCTTGTGGTTTTTTGGTTGGTTTGGTCAGCGCCAACTTTGGTGTTCAGGTCGATAAATGGGATTTTGAATTCCCACTTTCCGCCAACTTTTACAGACTGAATGTGTTTCAGTTCGATTGTCGCCTTGCTGATGGTGGGTTTTGACCCGTCACGTTGCACTTCGCTAATGGCAACTTTGATTTGCCGGATGACTTCATCCATCAGTATCGATTGATTTGGTGTCACAGTGTTCGCTCCTGATTCGTGAAGTGATGTAGAAAATCCTGGATGGTTTCTGAGCTTAAACCCTAAAAATCAAGACGCAACCATTGGCGGATTGCGTCTAACTTTGGAGCGGGAGAAGAGGCTCGAACTCTCGACATTCAGCTTGGGAAGCTGACGCTCTACCGACTGAGCTACTCCCGCTTTCCCCTCGAGTTTAGCGACTTACACGGTTTCGTGCAAGTCCAAAAAAGAATCTCGAGCGCAAACTCGAGAAACTTGGTGGGCAGGGATGGATTCGAACCATCGTACGCTATGCGAACGGATTTACAGTCCGTCTCCTTTAACCACTCGGACACCTGCCCACAAATCAAACCAAAAACCGCGAAGACCTTTGGAGCCACCCATCGGAATCGAACCGACAACCTTCCGATTACAAATCGGGTGCTCTACCGGATTGAGCTAGAGTGGCGTGAAATTCTGGAGTAATTTCTCACTCGAGTTGAAACTGTAACACTGAGGGCAAACCGTGTCAAGCGTTTGATTGACGTGATTCAAAATCACTGATACACTCGGACGCGCTCGGGTTTCGGGTTGCACTGGAGAGGTGTCTGAGCGGTTTAAGGAGCACGCCTGGAAAGTGTGTGTATGGGTAACTGTACCGAGAGTTCGAATCTCTCCCTCTCCGCCACAAGAAATCCCTCGAGATTTGATGCTCGAGGGATTTCTAATTGCTCAAACTGACCGCAGAGTTTAAGAACGGTGTTGTGTGCAGTTGCTCGAGGCAAAAATGCGCCACATCGGCTCGAGCGATGGTTTTGCTGACACTTCCAGCCAGTGTTTTCCCTGCGTGATAGCTGCGTGTGGCTGGTTTGTTGGTCAAGCCCGAAGGTCTGGCAATCACATACTCGAGGTTACTGTCACGAATGTATTTTTCTTGCAATTCTTTGTCGGCAAACTCGGCTTTTAAGAGCAGTGGCACAAGAATCTTTTCAAAGAAAAAACCTGCTTGCCCCCTCGAGTCTCCGATGCCCAGCGAGGTCACGGCGATAATGCGTTTGACGCCGTGTTGTTTCATGCCAGCCAAAATATTTTTTGTACCTTTGGCGCAAGGACGCTCAACCTGTCCTGGTTTGCCACCCAGTGCTACCACCGCAAAATCTTGACCCTCGAGTACGGCAAAAACCTGGTTTGGATTCAGTACGTCACCTTGAACCACGTTCAGGTTGGCAAAACTGACATCAAGTTTGCTTGGGTCGCGCACCAATGCCGTAATTTGGTGTCCGCGTTCGATGCCTTGCAACAAGATTTCCTTACCGACCCCCCTGGTTGCACCAAACAAGGCAATATTCATTTCAGAAATTCCTCGGCAAGTTGGTTAAAGCGTTTGAAGTCTTCGTCATACGGAATCGCTCGAGCATTCAAAACTTCAAACCGCACGTCTTT
>JANLWR010000163.1:0-3901 GCA_031364625.1 Deinococcales bacterium
CAAGACGGTGCGCCGTGTCTGCCACCCAACCGTTAAAGTCAATCTGTTCTTGTTTGGTGAGTTTGACAGCCGTCACGTTCTCATCGTTTTGCAAATTGTCAGGCTCGAGCGCGTCAAAACCTTTGTCGGCGCACATTTTAAAACGAGCAGTCAACAGTTGGGCGTAAACACTGTTGGGTTTGAACACATCTCGAGGATCAAGAAACCACTCGGGCCAGTCAGGGTCTTTTTGAAGTTTGAGGTACTCAGGAAACAAGGCGCTATCAGGACGATCAGATTCAAGCGATCCAGCATCAATATAACAAACCATGTAAATCCCAGAGGCTCTGAGGCTGGCGACTTTTGCAGCACTGATGTTGAAACCGTCCAAGTCCAGCAAGGTCACGCCGGCTGGTACGGTCACGTTGCTGTCGCCACTCGCACCGATTTGCCAATCCCAACCTATTTTTCCTGTGGGCGGCAAGTTGATTGTGCCTGGGGTGGGTGGGTTTTGGACGGTGATGTTGAGGCTCGAGGTGTTGTTGGTGACGACTGGATCAAGCTCAAAGGCTTTGACGCTGGCGGTGCTGGTCATGGCGCCTGGTGCTGAGGTTTTTAAGGAAATTGATACTTGCGCCGTAGTATTCGATTCGAGCGCATCGACGGTACAGTTGAGGGTTTTGATTGCGGTTTGACACGAACCCCTATTTGAATTGCTCGAGATGACACTGGCATTTTGAGGAATTTCATACACGATACTCACAGCGCTTGCGGCTTTTGCCCCAAGGTTTTTGACGGCAATACTGAGCGAAAAAGGCTTTCCAACCTCAACCGTACTTATGGGCGCGTTGATCAGTAACTCGAGGTCGATGCCGTCCGTGACGGGTGGTTGAACCTTCTCGCACGCCCCAACGGTGAGGAAGCCAAATGCCAAGGCAAGCGTTTTAAGTAAGTTTGAACCAATTGCAAATCTGTACATGAGTTCCTCGAGAAAATAGAAGTTTTGGTTGAGCTTCATCGGTTCTAGGCTGTGAAATGTGGCGTTTGGATGATCTGAATGAGAAGTGCGTGTTGGATTGAAACCTGAACGTGTTAATATTACTTATAGCATCAAGTCTCAAGATTTCGTGTGCAATCCCAGCTTAAGGACACGTTTAAGTGCGGGATTTATCACCACTTGAAATCAAAAAAAGGTATAGAATCAAAGGGGTTCAATGACCAACTGAATTCCAAACCTAACTTTAAAAAACCTCAATCGGTTATGTTGGAAACTGGAATTCTAAAAAATTGTTACTCAAACAATTTTTAATTACCCAATGAATTGGAAAGACGAGGCAGGCAATGGGGTTAACCGTTCAACAAATCAGTGACGAGATGAATCAAATTTTGACAGAAGCCAGCACCTACGGGCATACCGTGGACAGTGCCCGTAGCCGTGCGGCAAAAATGCTTGAGCTGGCACAAAAACTCGAGCAATCAACCGATGTCGATCCAGAACCCGTACCGAGCACCTTAATTGACATCCGAACCACTGCCAAGCACCTGATGGCGCTGGCAAAACGGCTCGAGATTGTGCGGGCGCTAGCAATCGTTAAAGCCAACGAAGCAAATTTTTTGGCTTCGCACAATGGAAAGCTCGGTTCGCACGAGTTTGAAGCCCGCAGGTACGCGCAGGAAGCGTTTTATTTGAACGAAATTCTGCGTCAGGGTTTGTAAGCTCTCGAGTAAAAATGGCAGTTTGAGAGATATGGTGTTCTGGCTATGCCACTCAACTCTTGGGCTGTTTTTTTGATGTCGCAATATTTTTTTATATTCTGAGCAATTGCCAGTTTGATGTGAAAGAAATAAATCCAAGTGCTTTGGCTTCGCGCTGGGCAAAGGCTTTCAACTCGGCGTTGTCTTCGTAATCCAGCGCCCAACAAGCAAAACCGTAATGTTCTGCCCATGACACCATTGAGGCGGCGACCTCCCGATTTGCGGCTTTCATCGATTTCTCGAGTTTCAAATACTTTGGCTTGCCTGATTTTTGCATGTGCCAGGTCGTGCTTAAACCCTCAAACAGTGCACCGTCTACAATTGGTGCGACTCGAGACAAAACCCGAAAACCTCGGTTCAACACCAAGGCAATATTTGGAAACCTTGCCCGTAGTTTCATGATCAATTTCGCCAGCGCCAACTGGTCGGCTTCATCGGTCGAGTCCAAAGTGTCAAGGAACAAGCCTTGAAAGCCCATTTCTAAACTTTTTCTGGCATTCTCGAGCACCTGGGCTTGCCAGTCTGGGTGTGCGGGATCGACAAGGTACGCACCAAACTCGAGGTTTCGTTGCATTCGACCGGTGCTTGACGGTTTCCACCACGGCTGCGGCTCGGATATGTCGGTATTGGCGTCTTCACCCATTGAAAGGTATGCCAAGGCAATGGTGTGAAGTTCGCTGAGTGATTGCAATGCCTCGCTCGAGTGTGCCCCCGGGTGCAAGACGACGGCATCGTATTGCCAGAGCTGTTCGACCCGGTCAAAACCATAATAGATTGCGTAAGAACGGGCTTGTCTAATGCGCTTGCGCACGGTTCACCTTTCCACCGAGCTTGAAACCCGGGGTGAGACATTACATCATCTTTTTGATCATTTGGTTTTAATCTTAAATTTAATTTGATCTGTACGAGGTTTCTCGAGCACTGAACTGAACCAATGCTTTGGTTTTACGATTTTTGTAACACGCCGACCAAATGATTCAATTGAATTAATGAGAAACAGGTTGAGTTTTCTTTATGATTTTGAAGATTGTAAGATTTTCACCTTGTGATAAACGTAATAACCCTATGAGATACCAGATGAGACACAATATTTGAAATCTGAGATTGATCAATTTTTGACACTTCAATTTTGCCCAAATGCAATCGACGTTGACTGACACGAAGATTTTTATCTTGACCAGTTTCTCATTAAGCTTATCAAATCGCCATAATTCACAGCCGTTAATCAGTGATTCTCATCTGGGGATGATGAAACCCCAGGGGAGATTATGAATAAAAATCGAAAATCATTAAAATTGCTTCAATTTCTTTTCATCATGTTTTGCGTCACAGCCTTGGTTTCATGCAATCAAGAGACTCCCAATATTGCGGTCGATACAGACCTCGAGTTGAGCATCAGTGCCTTAACACCAACGGTTCAAATCGGACAGAATCTAACCTTTGCGTTAACCGTCAAAAATATTGGCGCAAATGACGCCAGCAACGTCACGGTGCTCAATCCAATTCCGCAAAATGCCAGTTTTGTTTCGGTCAGCTCTTCACAAGGTCTCTGCACTCAAAAAGATGGAACCGTAAGCTGCCTGCTTGGAAAACTTGCCGTTTTAAGCACGTCAACCGTCAATCTGGTCCTGACCTCCAACACTGTTGGGACGATCAAGAACACCGCCAGCGTGGTTGCCACCGAGGTGGATATTACTACCACCAACAACGTTGCCAGCTCGAGTGTGACCCTGCAAGCGCCACCACCCCAGGCAAACTTGCAACTTGCGGGAACGGTCGCGCCAAACCCAGTCCAAATCGGTCAAAACCTGACCTATACCTTCAACATCACCAACGCAGGACCGGACACGGCAACCAGCATTCAATTTACCGATGTCTTGTCGCAAAACATCACTTATGTCTCGAGCACGACCAGCCAAGGCACATGCGCTTATGCCAGCAGCAATTTGACCTTGACGTGCAACCTCGACAGCTTGACGCTCAACGGGACAGCCCAAGTGAAGTTGGTTGCGACACCAAAAGCCACCGGAACACTGACCCAAAACCCAACGTTACGCGCCGCCGAGGTTGACCCCAACACTGCCAACAACACAACAACCATCACAGCAAGCGTTCAACCCGCGCCCGCCGTGCCAACCGCCGACCTGGGATTAACCATGAGCGCCAC
>JANLWR010000188.1:0-3970 GCA_031364625.1 Deinococcales bacterium
GCCCGAACGAAACCTTCATCACCGTCATGCGGCACGTGACGTTCTGGGGAGCGCTCGGCAGCATCCTGGTTTTCCTGCCGTACTTCGCTCGCAGCAAACACATTCACATCGTCACCGCCATGCTCAATTACGCGCTCGAGCGTCACGCGAACGACAAATTTGTGGGTTCCGGCATGCTGCCCGCCATGAGTTTTGAAAGCGAACAATTCGGGGCGGGCAAACTCGAGGAACTCTCCTGGCCGCGAATGCTGGATGCGTATGCCTGCATTCAATGCAACCGCTGCCAAGATGTCTGCCCAGCGCACGTGACCGGCAAGGCGCTGTCTCCCGCCGCGCTCGAGATCAACAAACGCATGGAATTAAACACGTTGATCGGCGGACTGTTCGACCTTAAACCGGCATTTCTCGCCGGGGAAGCCAGCCCTCGTCCACTGCTCGAATTTGCCATCAACCCGGAATCCGTTTGGGCCTGCACCACCTGCGGGGCCTGCATGGAAGTCTGCCCGGTCCAAGACGAACAAATGCTCGACATCATCGACATTCGCCGCGAACAGGTCATGATGCAGGGCGAGTTTCCCAAGCAACTGCAAACCGCCTTCAACGGCATGGAACGCCAAGGCAACCCGTGGGGCATCTCGAGCGACAAACGCATGGAATGGGCCGACGGACTGCGTGTGCCAACGATTGATCAGAACCCGACCCCGGACGTGTTGTACTGGGTCGGGTGCGCCGCCAGTTACGACCCGAGTGCGCAAAAAGTGGCTCGAGCCTTCGTGCAATTGCTGGACGAGGCGGGTGTGAATTACGCGGTGCTGGGGAAGAAAGAATCCTGTACCGGCGACACGGCACGCCGCGCCGGAAACGAATACCTGTACGTCGAAATGGCATCCAAAAATGTCGAGACCTTAAACAGCGTCAATCCCAAACTGATCGTCGCCACCTGCCCGCACTGCATGAACAACATCGGCAACGAATACAAGCAACTCGGCGGGGATTACACCGTCATGCACCACACCCAGTACCTCGAGCAACTGGTCAGTCAAAAACAACTCGACGCGATTCCATCACTCGAGGGCAGCATCACCTATCACGACCCGTGTTATTTGGGACGGCACAACGGCGTTTACGACGCGCCCCGCGAGGTGATTGCCAGCATGGGTTTGGAGATTCTGGAACTCGAGCGTCACCATGAAAAAAGCTTTTGCTGCGGGGCGGGTGGGGCACAATTCTGGAAAGAGGAAGAACACGGCATTGAGCGCGTTTCCGACAACCGTTTTAATGAAATCAAGCACAGGCTCGAGGGGCAAGAAACCAAAACTGTGGCTGTCGGTTGCCCGTTCTGTAAATCCATGCTGGCATCCAGCCCCGCCGCGCAAGACAGTGGCGTGATGATTCGGGACGTGGCAGAATTGATGCTCGAGAATCTCGAGAAGGGCATGGTGAAGGTGGGAAGTGCTCGGGCGAATGATGCTGCGTTTGTCAGTGGAAATGATTGAAAAACGCGATCAATAGGTGTTTTTTGAAAGGTTAGCCATCATGCCACCCTCATCCCCGACCCTTACTCCCGCCAGCGGGAGAAGGGAGATTTATTGCGTTGTGGTTTGGGGGGTTTGAAGGGTTTTCCTAAGTGTTGCTAAAACTTTGGAAAGATCGTTTAATACTTGCTCGTTGCAGAATCGAATGACTTGATAACCCAGTGCGATCAAATGCTCTGTTCGGAGTGCATCGGCAATTTGGGCTTCTTGAGAATCATGGATTGACCCGTCAAGTTCCACGATTAGTTTCGCTTCAAGGCAGCAAAAATCCACGATGAATTTGTCAATCACCATTTGTCTTCGAAACTTCCAACCGTCTAAATTGCCACCTCGTAAAACATTCCAAAGAATCTTTTCAGAAGGCGTGTGCTTCTGACGATTCAAGCGTGCCAATTTGGTTAAAATTGAATCTCGAGCAACCCCCACGCCCAAACTATAACGCAATAAAACTCCCTTCTCCTGCCAGCGGGAGAAGGGTCGGGGAAGAGGGTGGCGCAGTCGCAAGCTTTCAAAATTGTGCTTTTGGCGATTCTCGAGCTATTCTGAACTCCGTGTTACAATCATTGCATCCCGTGAAACACAGTACAATCCTTTCTTAAGAGGTGATCTTTTGTGAATGTCGTGTTTCTCTCACCGCATTTTCCCCCAAATTTTTACCAGTTTTGTGTCGGGCTTCGTCAGGCTGGCGCGACGGTCATTGGCGTGGGTGACGAGCATTTTGATAATTTGCGTTCTGAGCTGCGCTCGAGTTTCCGCGAGTATTACCGCATCAATGACATGAACAATTATGACGAGTTGCTGCGGGCGTTTGGCTTTTTAACCTTCAAGCACGGCAAGCTCGAGCGTGTGGACAGCCTCAACGAGCACTGGCTCGAGACTGAAGCGAAATTGCGCACGGATTTTAATATTACGGGCATCAAGACCGATGGTATTGGTTTTATCAAGCAAAAGTCGGAAATGAAAAAATTGTTTCTCGAGGCGGGTGTGCGCGTGGCTCGAGGGCGGGTGTGTCTGACGCCTGCCGAGACGAGGGCGTTTGCCAAAGAGGTTGGCTTTCCGATTGTTGGCAAACCCGATATTGGGGTTGGCGCGGCAAAAACCTACAAGATCACGGACGATTACGAACTCGAGCATTATTTAAACGATAAATTGCCCGTGCCGTACATCTTGGAGGAGTTTATTGCTGGCGAGATCGTGACCTTTGATGGTCTGACCGACCTTGACGGGAAGGTCTTATTTTCGGCTTCGCACCGGTATTCAAAAGGTGTGATGGAAACCGTCAACGAGGACGGCGATATTTTTTATTACAGCGTGCGTCAAATCCCCGAAAAACTCGAGCAGGCTGGGTTGGCGGCGTTAAAGTCGTTCAAGGTCAAAGAACGGTTTTTTCACCTCGAGTTTTTTGATGTCAGCGCCTCAAAGGATTGCTCGGAAATCGTGGCGCTCGAGGCGAACATTCGTCCGCCTGGTGGGTTAACGGTTGACATGTTCAATTATGCCAACGATGTTGATGTGTACAAGCTCTGGGCGGAATTGCTGGTGACTGGAACGTTTAATGCCGTTTGCGAACGTCCGTATTTTGTCTTGTATTCTGGGCGCAAAAACCATCTCAATTACGCGCTTTCAAACGTGGATGTTGGTTCACAATTCTCGAGCTTGATCTGTCACCAGGAACGGATCATGGACGTGTTCGCACCCGCGATTGGCAATCATGGTTTTTTGCTCAGACACAGTGAACTCGAGCCTCTGTTGGCGGCGGCATTTGAGATTCAACGTAAAGCTTAAAGGCTAAAAAAATAACCTTGCTCGGCAACAAATCTCGAGCAAGGTTATTTTGAGGCTTTTTTCAGGTTTCTTTCTTCGGAACAAGCAACGCGCCACTTAAAACCGTACCAGGCACATCACCAATTCCCGAGTACTACAGGCGGGAGGTACTTAGAGTGCTCGAGCAATGATTTGAAGGTTCTATCAGAAATAGCTATTTCTGGTAGAATCTCGAGGGTGGTTTTTGAATAAAAGCGCGGTGCTAAAAGCGTTTTGTGTTTGAGTGACTCGAGATTTAGGGAATCGTGAGCCACCTTTCACCCACCCGATCAACTTTCCCGCGTACCCTTGTCTTGACCATTCCCGCACCTTCTCGACCCCAAGCGGATGCGACTGCCGTCAGCAGGGCGGGGTGTGCGGTCAGAAGATACTTGGCTTTAGATCAAGTTGGTGAAATCAGGCTAGAACTGAGCAGGATCAGGCAAGCCCCTGTGCCCACTTTCAATTAGACTGATAAGCACAAAGGTCAGCACTCACACGCGAAAGATGCTTGCGGTATTGACGATCACCTTAACAAAGATTGGAGATAAACATGCTCGAAACAAATACGGACAAGCAAGTTTGGCTTATCACGGGGGCAGGTCGCGGGCTGGGGGTTGACCTCGCCAAGG
>JANLWR010000231.1:0-11991 GCA_031364625.1 Deinococcales bacterium
AAAGTCAACCCAGACCATCCCGAATTTGATGCCGTGCTCGAGGCGGCACGCATGATTCAAACGGGTGGTCTGGTCGCGTTCCCAACTGAAACCGTGTATGGTCTGGGCGCTCACGGCTTGTCAGCCACGGCGGTCAGACGCATTTTTGAAGCCAAACGCCGTCCCAGCACCGACCCTTTAATTTTGCATGTCGCCAGTCCGCTCGAGGTGGAAATGTTGACCACCGTCTCAGCCATGCGGGTGCTCGAGCGTCAAATTGATGCGTTGTCCGAAAGTTTCTGGCCCGGGGCGTTAACCCTTGTTTTGCCGCGCGGTTCGGGCGTGCCGCTCGAGGTGACGGGTGGCGGCAACACGGTGGCGGTGCGTGTACCATCGCACAAGGTGGCTCAGGCTTTAATTCGTGCGGCTGGCGTGCCGATTGCCGCGCCAAGTGCGAATTTGTTCAGCCGTCCAAGCCCGACCAGTGCCAGCGACGTGCTCGAGGATTTAAAAGACCGTGTTGACATTGTGCTCGACGGTGGTATGACCGAAATCGGTTTGGAAAGCACCGTGCTCGACTTAACCACCTCCATTCCAACCCTGCTACGCCCTGGCGGTGTGCCTCTCGAGGAACTCGAGCGTGTGCTGGGCGAGGTTGCGCTTCCTGGTGAGATGATTATGGATATGAATTCGATTGCCCCCTCGCCCGGAATGCAACTCAGACATTACGCCCCTCGAGCCAAAATGGTCTGCCTCATGGGCGCCGTGGGAATGCCGCTTCGTGCCGCATTAAAAAAAGAAGCCGATGCGATTGTGGCGTCTGGGCAGCGTTTGGGTTTGTTGCTATGCCACTCTTCAATGCTCAGTCTGGACGGCATCAACGCCGAGCGCGTCAATTTGGGCGCGTGTTCAAATCAGTGGTTTATCGCCTCGCAACTTTTTACGGGCTTGCGGGCGCTGGATCGGGCGGGTGCAGATGTCATTTTGACCCACGGTTTTGCCGATGTTGGTTTGGGACGCGCCATCAATGACCGCTTGTACCGTGCCAGCGAAGGGCAGGTGGTTCAGGTCGAAATGATTACGGGTCGTCCTGGGAAGGCAGTGCCCACACCGACCGTCGAAGACGATTTGTTGCGTTCTTTGGACGAGGATTTGCTGGGGTAAGACCAGCATCTCGAAGCTTTAACCATTCTTTCAAACCTCGAGATTAAACTTTATGCCAAATGGTCAAATAACGGCTCTTGGCTCAAATTTTGTTGCGCTACAACAATTACAGTTGATTCAAACAAATCGGCACGGATTTGAAGGGCAATCTGTTGCGCCAGCAATGGCGGTACAGCATTGCCAACCATTTTGTAGCCGTCAGCGAGATTGCGATACAAGAACACAAAATCATCTGGAAAACTCTGCACTCGAGCCGCTTCACGTATCGTTAAACGACGGTATAAATGTTCCTGACTTGGCGCAAATCTAAACAAGTCACGTTCGAAAAATTCCATGCGTGGGGCTCGAGGGTGCATTGGGGCGTGTCGTCCACTGGCTTGAATGGTGAACGAAGGCTCAGACCAGCCTCGCACACGGTTGCGGGACATGTAATGGCTCGAGTAATCACCAATCCAGTATTCATGGTTGGGTATTTCCAAATGCTCATTGGCGTAGTTCTTCTCGAGTGCAGGTCTGGCACTGTGTTGTAAATCTTCGATAACATCTCGGAGCGATGGTTTATTATTGTGCTTTTGTGGGCTTTGGAAGATTTTTCCCGTATCGGTATGATAGCCAATAAAAAAAACCCGTTCGCGTTCTTGTGCCACACCATAATCATTGGCATTTACGGCAATGATTGAAACGTTATAACCAGCTTGCTGAAAATCCTGCACAAAGCCTTCAACACTCTGCCGATGTTTTTGATGCAAAATTCCAGAAACATTTTCGGCGACGAAAAAACGCGGTTTTTTGGCTTTTAAAACACGAATGTAATCGACGAACAACTGACCTCGAGCATCGTCAAAGCCACGCCCTGTGCCTGCCTCAGACCAACTCTGACACGGTGGACCACCGATTAAACCACTCGCGTTGGGTATGTCTTCAATTTTGATATTGGCAATGCTTCTTTTGTCTAATCTGACATCTGGAAAATTCTTTTGAAACGTCGCCCAGATTTGTTTGTCGTATTCGTTCGCCCAAACAGTCTGAAATCCTGCCTGATGGAAACCCAAATCCAAACCGCCTGCACCAGAAAATAAAGATACAATTGACAGATCAAGCATGATTTGCCTCGTATTGAACAAATCGAACGTCAAGCAGTTTGGCTTTGTTGTTTGGATCGAGCACTTGTGCCGATGTTCTCTGAATACCCAAACGATCAAGTTCAGGCTCGAGGTTTGGGTCGGAACCCAAAATCTGTTGAAACTTCGATTCGCGCAATATTGCCAACATCCAAAAATTTTCGTTTGGGGTTGGGATTATTAAATCTTTAAATGCAACATTGGGATGCTGAATTTCCCACATACCTCGAACGCGTAAAACGGTTCGTTCCAATGGATCGACGTTAATGATCCGTGCCAATTCTCGAGACTGCATGAACTTAACATGTTCGGCTTGATGTAATGCTCTGCTAACTCGAGCAAAAACCTGTTCGTATACATCACGGTTTGCGGCGTAGCAAGCGCCATCAACGAACCACAATTGCTTTAAAAGCTGGTTTACTACAGAGCCGATGACATAGACCAAATCTTTGCTTGTCCAAGGGCTTGATTCGCAATTTCGACAAGCCTGATTGAGCAGGCTGGAATCGGCATAAAGCCGACTTTTTGGATATGAGCTATTCAATGAAATAGTAGAATTTAACGATTGCAGCTTCTTGATTTCAATCGCGTCACTGTCACGTAAAATAAGGTCTGGTGGATTCGAGTCGTTTCCGATATACGAAAAGATACCCTGTGTTCGTTGTGCAAACTCGAGCTTGGTTTGTATTTCAAAAATACCCGCAAATGCCTGCTGAACAAATACCTCGAGCTTTTCACCGAGGCGGTTGATACGATTTTGATTTTGTTCTTCATGGACGAGTGAGAATTGATCTTGAGCCGCAATATTGACCATGGCTCTGAGAATGTTGCTGCTCATGAGGTTGAGTATATTCTACTGAACAATATCGGGTTAGCCCAGTGCCCCCAATCGTTCGACCAGCAAGTCAAAAAACCCGTCCGCATCGGCTTCCATTGCCACATCACAATTCGCAGCTTTGCCTGTCACATCCCAAACATCGCAAACCGTTCGCCCAAAACTGGGTCCCGGAATCACGTCCACTTCAACGTGCATGTTTTGCACCCTAAACAATTCGGGCTTGATTAAGTAAGCAATGGTGCAAGGGTCGTGCAACGCAGGTCCGGCAAACCCGTAACGCTTGTTGTACGCCAGCTTGAAAAACTCGAGCAACTGCGCCGTCACCGTGCCAACTTTTGTACCCAATACCTTGAATTTTGCCACGCGGTCTGGTGTGGCAAGGCATTGATGCGTTAAGTTCAGTCCAAACATGGTCAACTTCACGCCGCTCGAGAAGACGATGCTGGCGGCGTGCGGATCGCAGAGAATGTTAAATTCGGCGGCGGGGCTGGTGTTGCCCAGCGTGGTGCTGCCGCCCATCACGACAATTTCTTTGATCAGTGGAATGATTTTAGGCTCGAGCCTCATGGCGAGGGCAATGTTGGTGAATGCGCCGACAGGAACGAGCGTGACTTGGTTTGGATGCTCGAGGATGCTGTCAATCATGAATTGCACGGCGTGTTGCTGCTCAATTGGCAGTTTGGGATCAATAAAAACGGGTCCCTCGAGTCCACTTTTGCCGTGTACATCTTCGGCGCTGATGCGTTCGCGCAGCAGGGGGCGGTTTGCGCCCGCAAAGACTTTGGTGGTTTTGCCTGCCAGTTCGACCATGATTCGGGCGTTGCGGCTGGTGTACTCCAGTCCAACGTTGCCGTAGACGGTGGTAATCCCCAGCACCTCGAGTTCGGTGCTGGCAAGTGCCAGTAAAATGGCAATGGCGTCGTCGTGTCCGGGATCGCAGTCGAGAATGATTTTGCGGGTCATGATTTATAAAGTTTAACCCGAATCGGCTCGGTGGTCATTTTTGTTTCGCGTACCCGTCCAGATTTGTTAAGCTCTGAGACGAATGTCTTGGAATGAAGTGAAAAACAAGTTTATTTTTGGGGTTGCACCTGGGCAAAAAGCTGAGGCTGCGCGGTGTTAATCGTGCTGCCAGACCTTCACGGTCGTGCCGATCTGCTCGAGGCGACCGTGAAATACTATCCGCCCGACACGAATTACGTGTTTTTGGGTGATGCGATTGACCGTGGTCCAGATTCTAAAGGCTGCATCCGTCAGCTTCTCGAGCTTCACGACGAGGGGCGTTGCGTTCTGATTCGCGGCAACCACGAGGTCATGGTCGAGAACGCGGCGCAGTATGACCGCATGGCGCAAGAATCTGGCGATGCCAGTCTGTTGCGGCTTGCCAGGGAAGAGTTTGTCAACTGGCAACGCAACGGTGGCAGCACGTTATTTAGGGAATACGGTTTGTTTGGACCTGGCAACCTGCCCACCGATTTAAGCGATTTTATTTCCAAAACCCAGCTCAGTTACGAGACCCCCAATTTTTACTTGTGCGCTCATGCTGCGCCAGCCGTCAAACTTGACCGGTATTCGACCATTGCCGATGCGATGGTTTGGGCGCGACCCAACGAGGGTCCGTTTGAACTCGAGCCTCATATTGTCGGCAGCATTCATGGTCACACGCCTTTGGGTGTGCCAACCTGGGTCGACAAGCATTTGTACATGGATTTGGGCGCGGTCTTCAGTGGTAATTTTGCGACCCTCAACCTCGAAAGCATGGAGATGTTGGTCTTGCGCGGCGCGGGCATGGTCGGGCGCGACAATTTGCTCGAGTTGTTTTCCGAGGAGGATGGTTTGATTCGCCCGCATCCGTACAAGGTGCTCGAGATTTACTGATTTGTGCAAGGTGCTCGAGATTTACTGAGTTTTGGCTTTGCTAAAAGCTAAAATATGATACACTTTATGTCATGGGCGAAACTTTGCAGGAAATTGTTTGGCAGCAATTCGGAGCGTCAATTGACATGCTCGAAAATGCCATGATCGCGTGTTCAGATGAACTCTGGAGCAATGGTTCAAAAGAATTTGATTTCTGGTATTTGGCGTATCACACCCTGTTTTTCCTGGATTATTACCTTTCAGAATCGCCCTCTGACTTTCACCCGCCAGAACCGTTCACCTTGAGCGAGTTTGACCCAGTAGGCATCTTGCCAGACCGCGTGTATTCCAAAACCGAGTTGTTAAATTACCTCGAGTTTGGACGCGAAAAATGTCGGGTGGTGATTCAGGGGTTGACCAAAGATAAAGCGAAGCAGCGCTTTATCGATCCGTACAAGAATTACAGCCTTCTCGAGATTTTGCTTTACAACATGCGCCACGTGCAACATCACGCGGCGCAACTGAATCAGTTGTTGCGACGAAACCAGAATTCAGCGCCAGATTGGGTCAGCAGGACAAAGCACGCTATTGGGTTGGGCGAACAAAACGCCCACTGAGCAATTGAACAAAGCATTTCTCGAGGTTATCCATGAATCCAAATCCAAATTCCGTCTCGAGTCAGAATGATTTGATTCTCGAGACGCACCAACCGTTTTCATTTGCGTTGACCGCCAGTGTGCTGGCACGCTTGCCGCAACACAACCAAGTCGAACGCTTTGATGCGGCGGCAGGTATTCATCAACGCGCCATTCAGACCAGCACAGGCGCTCGAGTCATCACGGCGAAAGCACATCCAAAAGGTTTGGAAATCAGTGACGATTCAATGGAGGCTCGAGAATGGGCGATCAGCTCGTTTGGACTCGAGCTTGACCCTACGCCGTTCTACAAGGTGGCTGCAACGGATTTTGCCCTCTCGAGCGCCACGAAGTCGCTGGCAGGCTTGCGACCCCCTTTAATGACGCCCTGGGAGGCTTGGGTGGCAGCCATTCTGGGGCAGCAGATCACGCTTTCATTTTGCTTGCAGCAAATCAGCATGGTGTCTAAACGTTTTGGTGGTGAGGTCGCGGGGCAACTTGCAGATGGTACAAATCATTTGTTTCCGTTACACCCAACGCCAGAACAAATTCTGGCAGCCGATGAGGCAGGGCTTCTCGAGTGTAAAGTCTCGAGGCGCAAAGGCGAATACTTAAAAACCGTGGCGAAGGCATTGCTTGACGGTTATTTTGATGGCATACTCGACGGCGATGTAACAGACATTCTCGAGCATTTGACCGCGCTTCGCGGCGTGGGTTTGTGGACGGCACGATACTGGCTTGCCACCACCGGACGCCTGGACTTTCTGGCGTACGGCGACGCGGGTTTAAACGCCGCCTACAAAACCGCTTATGGTTCTCTGGACGGTATCGAAGCTTGGGGTGAGGCTTTGGGCGCAACTCGAGGTTGGGCGTATTACTATTTGATTTGGCACACCAAGTACCTGAAATAAAAAACCCTCGAGCCTGATCTGCTCGAGGGTTTAAACTTCAAAGCTTATTTCTTTAAGAGATCACGAATTTGAGCCAAGAGTTCTTCTTGGGTTGGACCGACAGGAGCAGCGGGTGCTTCTGGTTTCTTCATGCGTGCCATTGCGGCGTTCATTGGAAGAACAACAATAAAGTAAACTGCCGCAGCTTTAATAACAAAACTAATAAGGGCATTGATAAAATTACCAATTCCGATACCGCCACAAGATTTCTTAACGGAATCATATGTTCCAATACAAATTGCACTGAAATCTGGTTGACCACCGATGATACCAATGATTGGTGTGATGACATCTTTCACGATTGAATCGACAACCGCTCCGAACGCAGCACCGATAATCACAGCGACGGCAAGATCAACAATATTTCCCCGCAACAAAAAGTTCTTAAATCCTTCGAGCATATTTGATTCCTCCCTTGAATCTTTTGTACATCAAATCACAGTTTAAGCAAGACCAGAGCCAAAAAGCAAATTCTGGACGCTCGAGAATTCATTCTTTTAGGGAAGACGGTTAACGCGCCACTTTGACTTTTACAGGCTCGAGTCTTACGCCTTCAACAACGCGCCCTTGAGCATCAACCGCCAAAAGTCGCACCTCGAGAGACCGTCCAACGCCAGGATTTTTTGGGGTTAATGCCAAAGCGTAAGTCACCCGATCAAGCGCCTCCTGCGAACCGACCATCGTGACTTCATCGGGCATGGCACGAAGCAGTTTGGGTTCCAAAACACCGCCAGGCAAAGCGGGCGTTGGTTCGAGCGCCGCAATTCTGACCGTGACCACCTCTCGAGCCAGTTGATTGAGGCTGCCATTGACCGTGACAACCTGATTGCTGGAACGCAAAACGCCGTCGGGAAGCGTAATTTTGACCGGGTGCGTAAAAAAACCGTCTTCAAGATCGGTGACATCCAAACTGGCGGCAACATCTTTGCCCTCCAAGGTTTCAACCCTTGCTTTTGCGCCCTGAAGCTCGAGCTTGATGGTTTTGGGCAGGTCGGTCAGGATGCGGTCGTTGCCCAACCCGATCACTTCGATTGGCACTTCGAGGTTGCGGGTGATGTTGGCACGGCGGTCGGTGGTTGCCGCAAACCACAACAAGACCGCCACCACCAGCGCACCAATTTTTTGCGGGAAATTATGCCAGACCCTCCAGCTTCGCGGCGAAAAAAGCCGCCGCAAGGTGTTGCGCCCAATTTCCTCGAGCAGTGAATCGCTGGTGCTGACCACATCGGTTTTGACTTTTCTGGATTTAGTTGACAGGCGCATTCACCTCCTCGCTGCTGACGGGTTTGACGGGCGGCGCATCTTTGATCTCGAGGGTGACGGGCTTGCGGCGCAAGGCACTCGACCAGGCGGCGGGCAAAAATGCTTTGTTGGCGCTCGAGGTGTGATAAATACCTTCGCGCAGGCGTTCGCGCAATTCTGAAACGCTTAAATCTGGCGACAACTGCCCATTCTCGGCAATGCGGATCGAACCGCGCTCTTCGGAGACCACCACCACGATGGCGTCACTCAGTTCTGACAAACCGAGCGCCGCACGGTGACGCGTGCCGTACAAACGTTGCACCACACCCGACGGGGCTTGCTGCAACGGGAACAAACAGCCCGCGCTCGAGAGTCGTCCGTGTTGCACGATCACGCCACCATCATGAAGCGGGGTGTTGCGGGCAAAGATCGTCTCGAGTGTGACGGCTGTGACTTCGGCATCGAGTTTGACGCCTGTGGCGACATACTCGCCCAGAGGCGTTTTGCGCTCTAGGGCAATCAATGCGCCTATTTTACGCTCCGCGAGGCGTTCCGAGGCGCGAATGATTTCCTGAATGGCAACGTTGGCAGGTGCATCTTCACGGGCTTGAGCACGCCCCAAACGCTCGAGCACCGCCCGCAATTCGGGTTGAAACACCACAATAAGGGCAAAAAAACCAACCGTGGCAATTTGCGAAAGGATAAAGTGAATGGTTCGCAAATCCAGCACGTTCGAGCCGTACCAAGCCACGCCGAACACCACCAAACCGCGCATTAAATTAATGGTGCGCGAATTCGAGACGAGCTTGTAGCCCTGATACAGTAAAACTGCGACCAGGACAATATCGAGTGCGTCGAGTGGCGTGAAAAACATGAATGCTCCAAAACCGAGAAACGAAAAATAACGTTAAAACCAAAGTCCATTGTAATGCAAGTGCGTGAAAACACACTGATGAGAAGGGTTTTATCAATCCTTAACTCGAGAAATTCATTTTTGAATATTTCAAAACACGAAACTCTTCGCGCCAGCGTTGCCTTTATTCAACTCGAGAAACCTCAAAAAACGCAATACGTCATCTGGCTAACGTTCAAAACTGAATTCTGGATGTACACTGTTTTTTGGAAAGGGAGCGTATTGGTTTCGACAGGGATCATTGAAGATGTGGTTGCAAGCCGAGGATGGTGGTTGGCCTCGTAAATATTCCACCAAAGCCTTAACTGGCAACAATGTTCTTAGCTTCGGCAATGCCGATGCAAATCTTCTCGCTGCTTAATCCCAGCGAAAGCCGCTTAAAAACCCCGCAGTTGGTTTTTAAGTGCGCTTAATTAAAGACTGCTAGCGTCCAGAACACCCCATACTGAGACGCGAAATTGATGGGGTTGGTGCTCGAGAAATCCTGCCTTTGGGAGCGTTCGGGTGCGACATCAAAACGAAGGCTAAGCTTGTAGACGCCCATTGGACGGGTTTTTGGACGAGGGTTCGACCCCCTCCGCTTCCACCAGAATTCCCCTCGAGAATCTCGAGGGGATGTTTTTTTGGATGGGAATAGTAAACTGCAATCATGCAAACCTGGACTTTAAAACCTGGCGTGATCGAAACCGACCTTGACGACGAACTGGTACTGCTCGATCCAAAAACCCAAGGCATGTTTAGTTTAAACGCCACAGGGCGCGTGATCTGGCATGGACTCAAAAACACCGAAAATCTTGACAGCATCGCCCAAAAACTCGAGCAGCAATTCACAGTGACCCTCGAGCAAGCCCAACAGGACGCCAGCGCTTTAATATCCGAACTCGAGAAGGCTGGGCTTATTTCTTGAGTTTTTCGATTCTGGGACGCCAACTCATCAATTCAGACCTTGGTTTAAACCCGTGGCTCGAGTTGTACTTTCGGTTTCCTTACGAAGTTGAAGCCAGCAATTACCAGATTCAACTGCTGCAAAAATCATTGCCCAATTTCCCACACCAGCTCCCCGCCACCATCCTCGAATTGCCAGAGGCAAGGCTCGAGATGCGCAGTTTTGAGGGCGAATTCTGGTTTGGCAGACCCGAGTCTGGAATGCGTTTTACTTTTGAAGCGGGCATTTCAAAACTCGAGTGGTGGGGACAAGAAATTCCGTACAACGCGCTTTTTATTGGGATTTGCGAAAGTTTACGTTTAAGCGGTTTGGTGTCTTTGCACGCCAGCATCGCCGCCAAAAACGGATTCGCCACCGCCTTTCTTGGACCGAGCGGACGCGGAAAAACCACCACTTTGCTGCGTGCCAGCATTGCCGGTTGGCAAATTGTTGCCGAAGATTTTTCCTGGCTGATGCCTGAAACCATGAACTTGTACGGCTTTGATCGCGGTTTGCGCCTGCTGCCTGACACTGCCAAACTGTTCAAACAACATCACGAAAACATTGAGTTGCTCGAGATGATCGCTGGAAAATACGTTGTGCCTTACGAGCAACTTGGTGTAAGCCGTCAAGCTATCAAACTCGAGCGGCTGGCGGTGCTCGAACGCAACCCAGACGTTCCATCGGCTTGGCAAGCCCTGCCCAAACGTGAGGGCGCACTGGCACTCTGGGAAGCCAATGGCGTGCCATTCACGCCCCAAGCTCAAAATTTTGTCGCCAGCGTCATTCCAAAATTACTGGCACAATTAAAACTCGAGACGCTGCTGCTGGGACAGGGCGAACTGCCACTGGGAAACACTGAACTTTCCTAACATTCAGGCTGAACCCTCGAGATGCCGCAGTCGCCAGATGGGTGAGAACAACAACCAAATGGCTGCCACAAAACCGCCCAATGCGCCAATCATCAGCGTGACTCGAGCACCAAAAACCTCGCCCAGAATTCCACCCAAAAACATGCCAAGCAAACTCGCGCCAAACTCGAGAAACCGCAAACTGCCATTCACCCGCCCGAGCACTTCATTGGGAATCAGCGATTGGCGCAAACTGACTTCGTTGATGTTATGCAGCGCCCAAGCAGGGTCGGTCAGACCTTGATTCAACAACAGCAAGACAATACTGAACGCCCCAGCGCCAACTGCGAAGGCTGGGGCGAGCATTCCCAGACCAATCATCAGCATTGAAAACACCAAGGTTGCCCCCAAACCAAAACGCTTTGTCAACGGCGCGGCAAGCAAAGCGCCAAGCAAAGAAGTGACACCACCGAGCGCAAAAATCGTGCCTTGCAGACCGGGTGACAAGCCAAGTTCTCGGGTTGTAAAAACAATAATCATGCTGCCAAAAATTTCACCAAAAAGTGCCAGCACAACACTGCTGCCAATCAAAGTTCGCACTGTGGGTTGATGCCAAATAATTACAAAACCAGTTTTCGCCTCGAGCCAAAGATTGCCATCGCTTTCGGGCTTCTCGAGGGTCGGTTCGGGCTTTGCAATGCTGGCAATTGAAAGAGCAGAAACCAAAAACGACACCGCGTCAACGAAAATGGCAATTGGTGCGCTGAAAAGTTGCACCAACCAACCTGCCAATCCAAAACCACTGGTTTCGGCAACACTTGCACTGGCGCTCAATTTGGCATTGCCCTCGAGCAATTGGTCTTGGCGAATCAGGGATGGCAAGTAGGCATGATAGGCGACATCAAAAAACGTCCCGAACACGCCGTTTAAAAACGCGACCAGGTAAAGTTGAACCATGCTCAAACCACCCAGCAAAGCCACAATCGGTACGCTCGAGAGCACCACAAAACGTCCAACATCTGACCAGATCAACACGGGTTTGCGTGGCAAACGATCCACCAACACACCCGCGAACAAACCCACCAAAAATCCTGGAATGAGCGCCATCATGCCCAGCAAAGCGACTTGAAAAGGTGCGGCGTTCAGTGAAATCAACGCCACCCAAGTCAATGCCAAATTACCCACCATCGAGCCAAAAACCGAGACGGTTTGCCCAACCCAAAGTCGCATAAAGAAACCATTGTGCCAGAGCTTAGAAAACCGCATTTCAAAAACTTAACCCGAATAGCTTGGGTGGCGCATCCGCCAAATCAATCAGACCCAACAAAGTAAACTCGAAGTTAAAAAGCAGGATAACCGCAAAGTCGTAATCTAAACACCAATCCCAGACATAAAAATCAGCAATTGTTCTTTCTACCCTCATCCCCAACCCTTCTCCCAACATCAGGCTACGGTTTACACACAAGTCAATCATGTTACGTTTAGCACATGAAAACGAACACTTTCAGCCAAGCTG
>JANLWR010000239.1:0-2442 GCA_031364625.1 Deinococcales bacterium
TGCAACGTCTGCATCGTCTTCAACAATTAAAACATGTGGCGCATCAGCCATGAATGCCTACCAAGCATTGTGGTTCTGGCAGCTTTTTGCTACTTTTGGTATTGTACCGCACTGAACACCCAAAAATTCAATTTGGGGCAATCAGTTCACTAAAAGACCAACATTTTCGGCTGGTTTTACTTTTTCCACTCGAGTTTGACGCCATACGCTTCCTTCAGGGTTTGACTGAAAGAAACTTTGGTATTGGTTAACTCGAGGTTAATGTCCGTACCGTCACGGCTCACCGTACCTGGAAAGCTTTTAAGGTCGGAAGTGTTTTTCAAAGGCACACTGATCCAAACCTCAACCTTATCAAGCGGCGTCAGTTTGTCATGCAAGGCGCTCAGGGTCAGGACACGCAATTTAACTGCACCTTTTGCCAGTTTTGATTGGGCATCGCCGCTGACAATAACGACTTCTGTGCCGTCCGGCACGCTGCTCACACCAGGAAGCGGTGCGAGCGCCGCCGCCAGGGCAGTCGAAATGATCAGCAGTAATGATAGCAACCTCATGACTAGAGTGTATCTGGAGTCTTTAAGCAACACAGTAGGAGAATTCTAAACATTAGTTTAGGTAACGAACAGCGCCCATGACCAAATGACAAACCCAAAACGTTGAGCATTTTGCCCTGCATACGAAAAAATCGTGTCTTACACTCGAGAATTGCCAAGCAAGAAATAAATTCATGTCAGTAAAGCTCAAGGATTGATGAAGATTTTGACAAACACCAAAGAAGCTTTTGGTCTCAAAATCAGAAATCTCAATTGGATTGGAATCAGAAATCCCAATTGGAACTGCGCTGTCGGGCACGATCAGCCCGTCTCGAGTCGCCCATCAGGTCAAAAAGGCGTGCCAATTCGTTCCAGACCGAATCGCTGTACGGCTCATGTTGAGCTGCCAAGTGCGCGTACCAAGCCGCCTGCTGCATATTGTTTTGGCTTTCCAAGACTTTGCTGGCGTCTGTCAGCAAACCCAAGTGCGTGGCGTGCAGGGTGTCGCGTTGGTCTTCACACCAAGTCGATTCAAAACCTGCCATGTAATTGCCACGGTACAACTCAGCCGCCTTGTCGAATAAGGTCATGTCCCTGGTGGCTTGCGCCCCTTTGGCGGCTGCCAGGTACTCTTGCACATCGTAAACGATAGCCAAATCGGGTGCGATGTAATAACGCCGATTGGTGGACTGTACAATGTCCATTTCCAAGGTTTTACGCAAACGGTGCAAAGTCGTGTGAAAAACGCTGGCGGCTTTGGACTC
Source organism: Deinococcales bacterium (assembly GCA_031364625.1). Lineage (GTDB taxonomy): Bacteria > Deinococcota > Deinococci > Deinococcales > JAAFIG01 > JANXTZ01. The sequence goes on from JANLWR010000239.1 coordinate 1,295, forward strand.
GTCCTTGTCGGGCCATAATGCCTCGGCTGCCTCCCAGGTGGTCACTCCATTGGGATGCTCGAGCAGCAAGAAGAAGAACTCTGCGGCTTTTTTTGAACCCCAGACCACCTCTTGACCCTTCCAGCTTAAACTGGCTTCCCCCAAAGCCCGCGCTTCAATCGTGTCGATTTTTGCGGGACGCAGTTCTTCTGCGCGGCGAATCCGTACCTCGAGCGACTCGAGCAATTCTTGGCTGGTAAATGGTTTGGTCAGGTAATCGTCTGCGCCCTGGTTCATGCCTTCGCGCATGTCGCGGCGTTCTGCCAGTGCCGACAAGAAAATAAACGGTGTGAAATGAAAACGGTCTTTTTCACGTACCGTTCGGCAAAATTCCAGACCATCCATGCCGGGCATGTTGATATCAGAAATAATCGCGTCAGGCTCGAAACTTTCCAGTGCCTCGAGCGCGTCTTTGGCACGGGTGAAACTCCTGACTTCATAACCTGCGCCGCTCAGGATTGCTTCGATCAGCCGACCAATTGACGGTTCATCATCGAGGACAAGCACTTGCGTCATGGGTTCAGTTTAACCCAAAAATCGTATAAGCAACGAAAATTGCACCCGCAATTGACAACGTAACAGGCAAAACCACAACCATAGCCATCAATTTAGGTTTTACGGGTCACAAAAGACCTTGCTGTTTCGAGGATTTCCAATGCCGCCGCCTGAACTGGTACGCCCGCCAAAGCTTCTCCCAACAAATCCAAACCTCGAGTTTCAAAATCTGAGGCAACCGATTGCGCAAATCCGATACTTCCAAATGACCTCATCAAAACCAAAATTCGTTCAACCTCGCTCGCACTTTTTTGCAACCGTGGTTTCTCGAGAATCTCTATTATCTCGGCTTTCTCGGGGGCTTGCAAGCGCTCAAGCATATGCAGCAGCATGAGCGTGCGTTTACCCTCAAAAATATCGCCTGCAATTTCCTTGCCGTAACTGGCAAAATCACCCTCTAAATTGAGCACATCGTCTCGGATTTGAAAAGCCGCCCCCAAATCCAAACCCGCCAACTCGAGTTTCTGATTTGGTACACAACCCGCCGCGAGCGCCCCAAGTTTAAGCGGTGAGACCACGGTATAACGCGATGTTTTCAGCCGCACCATCTCGAG
>JANLWR010000635.1:0-4477 GCA_031364625.1 Deinococcales bacterium
CTGGTAAGGCGCTTAAATTCATGAACCAAGTCTAACCTAAGCCGCCGACATCCAAAACTTTAGTGTTTTGCGTAAGACCAGATGAACCACGACATCGAACTTGGTCACTCGAGTTTGCCATAAAGATTTCGTTTTTAAGCCTTTTCGCAAAGTGAGGTGAACCGAGAAACGACCTCAAAAACCATTGTCTGAGAAGTTCGCTCGAGATTCTGGACTTGTGCGCCGCACAAGACGAAAACAAGCCGTAAAAGGATGAACATGAACAAGAAAATACTATGCCTGCTGGCAATAGCCCTGTCGGGGGCTTTGCCGGCGCTCGCCTCGAGTCACCGTGAAGCACCGTTCGTAAGCCGAACTCCAAAAGTGGACGGCACGGATTATTACGTGTTTAATTCCTACCAACGCGGACGCGAAAAGTACGTGACCATGATTGCCGATTACTTGCCGCTTCAAGACGGTTACGGCGGTCCAAATTTCTTTAACCTCGACCCTGATGCGATATACGAAATTCATTTGGACAACAACGCGGATGCCAAAGAGGATTTGACCTTTCAATTTAAGTTTAAAACCACCCTCAAAGACATTCAGTTGCCAATCGGCACGGGCGAAAACCAGAAGATGGTGTCCGTACCGTTCACCAACGTTGGGGCGATCAGCGCCGGAAACCTTGGCGCACTGAACGTTCAAGAGTCGTACACCCTGAATGTGATTCGTGGCGACAGGCGTTCGGGCAAGCTCGAGGCGGTCAGCAATTTGCAGACGGGTGCAAAGGAATTTCTGAAGCCAGCCGACAACATCGGTAAAAAATCGATCCCAGATTATGCCGAGTACGCTCGAGCCTACTTGTACGACATCAAAATTCCTGGTTGCGAAGTTCCAGGGCGTTTGTTTGTCGGGCAACGCAAAGACCCATTTGTGGTCAATTTGGGCGAAACCTTTGACCTGGTGAACATCAAAAATCCACTCGGTTCGATCACTGGCGGACAAGACGACCTGTCCGACAAGAACGTGACCGCCATCGAACTCGAGGTCGCCAAATCGTGCTTGACCGCAGGCGATTCGGGCATTGTCGGCTCTTGGACGACCGCCAGCCTGCCTAAAATTCGCAACTTGACCACCGACCCGACCTACGCCAAACCAGCCAGTTCGAGCGGCGAGTACGTGCAAGTCTCGAGACTTTCAAACCCGCTGGTCAACGAGGTCGTGATCGGCATTAAGGACAAAGACAAGTTCAACGCCAGTGAGCCAAAAGACGATGGGCAATTTGCCACCTATGTCACGCACCCAACCCTGCCAGCCGTGCTCGAGTTGCTGTTTGGCGCGGCGGGAGTCAAAGCCCCGACCTTGTTCCCGAGGGCGGATTTGGTGGCGGCATTCCTGACGGGCGTGGACGGCTTGAACAAAAACGGCAGCGTTGCCGAAATGCTGCGCCTCAACACCAAAATTGATGCCAAAGCGCTCGATGAGCAAAACAACCTCGGCGTGATTGGCGGCGACACCTCCGGTTTCCCCAACGGTCGCCGTCCCGGTGACGACGTGGTGGACATTGCGCTGCGCGTGGTCATGGGCAAACTTCTGCCCAGCGACGTCGCCCCGAGCGGTCAACTGCCATTCACCGACGGGGCAAACGTCAACGACAGCATGTTTGACGCCAGCTTTCCGTACTTGAAGACCCCAATTCCTGGTTCGATGTAAACATTTTCACTCGAGGGCGCAATTTTGTGCGCCCTCGAGATCAAAAAACAAGAATTTATTTTATGAAAAGGAGATTTTATGAACCTCAAAACAGTATTTCTCGGACTGGCATTCTTTATAGGCTCGAGCGCGTTGGCAGTACCGTTCACCCCAAAATCTGACGATCAAATCCTCGAGCGATTGCGGGTCAATGTCAACGATGTTGCGGCTCGAGAATTGCGCGATTTGCGGGCGCAGCTAGGGCAAAATCCGAACAACCTCAAACTTGCCGTGGTGGTGGCGCGAAAATACATTGAACGCGCCAGGGGCGACGCCGACCCGCGTTACAACGGACGCGCTCAGGCGGTGCTCGAGCCGTGGTGGAAACTTTCTACACCACCAGCATCAGTGTTGGTTCTGCGAGCCACCTTAAAACAAAATGCGCACGATTTTAAAGGCGCTTTGCTCGACCTCGACCTTGCCGCAAAACTTGATCCGCAAGACCCACAAATTTGGGTCACGCGCAGCGTGGTGCAGACGGTTCTGGGCAATTTGACCGAAGCCAAACGTTCGTGCTTGCCACTCTTTCAAACCTCGAGCGAATTGGTCGCCGTGACCTGCGTCGCCAACGCCGCAAGCTTGAACGGTCAAGCCTCCAAGGCATTTCAGACGCTCGAGCAGGTGCTGCGCGACAACCCGCAAGCCAGCGAATCAGAAAAATCTTGGGCAACTGGAACGTTGATTGAGACGGCGGCACGGTTGCAACGCCCCGATACCGACGCGCGTTTTCGAGCAGAGTTGCAAAAAGACCCGAGCGACACGTATTTGAACGCCGCCTACGTGGATTTTTTACTCGAGAAAAATCAGGTGGCTCGAGCCTTGCCGTTTGTGCAAAACATCAAAGCCGATGCCTTGTTGTTGCGGCGGACGTTAGTTGAGAAGGAACTCAATTTGAGAACTTTCGGTCAGTACCGCGATCAGATGGCATCCAGAATTGCTGCCAGTCACGCTCGAGGTGACACCGTTCACCGCCGCGAGGAAGCGATTTTTAGCCTTCATGTGCTCGAGAAACCAACGGAAGCCCTGATGCTCGCCAAAGCCAACTGGTTGGTGCAGCACGAACCACTGGACGCCAAAATCTTGCTCGAGGCTGCCATCGCCAGCCGTCAATTTGAAGCCGCAAAACCCGTGCTCGAGTGGTTTAACACGACCAAACTCGAGGATGTCCGAATTGCCAAACTGGTTGCCCAAGTGAAAGCAGGTTTGAAATGAAACGTGCCTTGATGTTCCTGATGTCAATTTTGTGTTTCTCGAGCTTGGCTTTGGCGCACAAACCGAGCGATTCGTACCTCAATATCAACCTGAAAAACGCTAGCCTGACCGGACGTTGGGATGTCGCGCTGCGCGATCTGGATTATGCAATAGGGCTTGACGACAACGATGACGGCGCGATCACCTGGGGGGAATTGAAGATTCACCGTGTTGCGGTGGAAAGTTACTTGCTTTCCAAACTCGAGCTTCGCAGTGAAAATCAAGCTTGCAAACTCAACTCGAGCGGCTATTTGGTTGACAATCATACCGACGGCGCTTACGTCGTGCTGCCATTTTCCAGCAATTGCTCGAGCAACCCAAGCACCCTAAACGTCAAATACAATTTGTTTTTTGACCTCGACCCACAACACCGAGGTTTGCTGAATCTCGAGACGGTCGGCGGCACGCAAACCGCCATTTTCAGCCCCGAAAACCACAACCTCAGTTTTCAATTGCATGAACAAAACGCAGTCTCACAGTTCCTCGAGTTTGTGCGGGAAGGCGTGCTGCACATTTGGGGCGGTATTGACCACATTTTGTTTTTGCTGGCACTGTTGCTGCCCAGCGTTTTGCGCCGCGAAAATGGGCGCTGGATGCCCGTCGGAAACTTTAAAAATGCACTCTCGAGCGTGCTGAAAATTGTGACCGCCTTCACCCTCGCCCACTCGATCACACTGTCACTGGCAGCACTCGAGGTAATTAGTTTGCCCTCAAGACTGGTCGAAAGTACGATTGCCGCCTCCGTGGTGCTCGCCGCACTCAACAATGTTTTTCCAGTCGTGCAAGAGCGTCGCCGTTGGCTGGTCGCCTTCGGTTTCGGTTTAATTCACGGCTTTGGTTTCGCCAGCGTGCTCACCGACCTCGAGTTAACCCGAGCGACCCTGCTGCGATCATTGGTTGGGTTTAATGTCGGCGTCGAACTCGGGCAGCTCAGCATTGTCATGGTATTTCTACCGCTCGCCTTCAGTTTGCGAGGCTCGAGCTTTTACAACCGTTTTACGCTTGCCATTGGTTCGCTTGCCGTTGCCGCCATTGCCGGAATTTGGCTGGCGGAACGAATTTTTGATTTTAAAGTTTTACCGATTTGAGTTGTAGGGTGCGCCGTGCGCACCTGAATGACGTGTGAAACGGTGCGCAAGGCGACCATGCCCGTTAGGTGCATTTTATGGTCAAGAAGCGCACCCTACGCCAGATTATTCTGCGCCATCACCAACGCAAAACCAGTCTCGAGCTTCAAAAGCACCGTTCCGAGCGCCAGGTTTGAAATTCCAAAACCAGTGCCAAATTCGAGTGTCGCATTCTCGAGATTCCATTTTGCGCCAGTGATTTTTAAACCCGTCACAACAGGGGGAAGCGCCAGCAGACTGAAGGTTTGGTGTTGCCGCAGGGGAAGTTCGAGTGCTTTGTTTGGAATCAGAATCCAACCTGTTTCAAAGCCACTCTCGAGAATAATCTCAAATCCCTCGATTGTGTTTTTGGCGGCAGATAACGC
>JANLWR010000286.1:0-5674 GCA_031364625.1 Deinococcales bacterium
GAAGACGCGCCAGCCTTGCTCGAGATTTCCAACGCTTGGCAAGTCCCAGCAATGACGCTCGAGCAATTTTTAGAACGCGAAAATCAACGTTCCATTGACGAATTGCCGCTCGAGCGATTTGTGCTTGAAAAGGACGGTGCGATCTGTGGTTACGCCCAAGTGATTCCGCATGGTTTTGTACCTCCAAACTGGGCTGGGGCAGGCATCATGGTGCATCCAGACCAACGCAACAAAGGTTACGGGCAAATCCTCTGGCAACAACTCGAGGAGCGCCTGACGAAGCATTCTTTGCAAGGTTTAGAAACGTATATTCGAGATGATGACCCAGTCTCTCGAGCCTGGGCGGAAACTCGGGGATTTGAATATTACGCCAATCGTTTTGCCAGCGTTTTAAACCTTGAAGCTTTTGATGAAAGCCGTTTTGCAGGGCATCTCGAGCGCATTCAGGCTGTCGGAATTGAAATTTGTTCGTTTGCCGAAATCTTTCAAAATGAATCCGACTGGAATAACATCCTCGAGTTTGTTGCCGATTCTTTGGCGCGAACTCCAGACCTTCAAGGCAACCCGCGTTGGTCGCTGCCACAAGTGGCACATTACGTGCGTGATGATTCAAAAACCAACACGGATCGAATTTTTCTGGCAATAGAAAATGAAAATTGGGTGGGGGTCAGTGTGCTCACTTTGGATCGAGGACAAACCTATAACTTCATTACCGCCGTCAACCCGAGCCACCGAGGTCACGGCATTGCGCTGGCATTAAAACTAACGGCGATCAAAACCGCCATAGCTTTGGGTTACGCACAAATGCGAACCAACAACCTGAGCGTCAACGCAGCCATGCTAAAGGTGAACAAAAAGTTGGGGTTTGAGAATTTGCCTGGAAGGTGGTTGATGCGGTTGAATCTCGAGAAGCGCACTTAAAATTTGATCGCAGGGTTTTAAGAATCACCCTTGATCTGCTACTCAACCCACGACTCAGCAATCTCGAGTAGATTAAAGACCAATGACACGCCGCTCGAGGTATCTTTTCTTTGCCGCACTTCTCACACTGACCTCGAGCATCACGGCGATTGCAACCACACCAACTTTGCCACTCGAGCGCATCAACCGTTTTGTCGAAAAACGCCGCGTTTTGGCAGGTGTCCCAGGGATTTCTGTGGTCATGGTGCAAAATGACCAAATCGTTTACAGCCACGGTTACGGTTTGGCAAACATCAAAACCAGAACGCCCATGACCGACGCCACACCGCTCGAGATTGGCTCGACCACCAAAAGCATGACGGCGCTGGCGGTCATGCAATTGGTTGAGGCTGGAAAACTCGAGTTGGATCAAAAGGTCAAGCATTATTTGCCGTGGTTTAGGACGGCGGATAAAAATAAGCCCTCGAATAAAATCACGTTGCGACAGTGTTTGACGCACACCTCTGGGCTGTCGGACGAATCCATTCCGCACGACACGGTGATGGATGATTTGGCGCTCGAGCGTTGGGTGAAAAGTTTTAAGAATTCCAAACTGATGTTTGCGCCTGGAAGCAAAACCAAGTATTCCAATTTTGGCTATGCGGCGCTCGGTTTGATCGTACAAAAAATATCGGGGGTTTCGTTTGAAACCTATCTAAACGAAAATCTTTTCAAACCGCTCGAGATGCAACGCACGACCCTTAACCCACAGATTGCCGGCGAATTGGGTTTGGCTCAAGGCTACCGTGGCACGCCAGGAAGCTCCTTTAAGGCAACGCCGAGACAGTTGGGGCGTCTGGGCGTTCCTGCGGGTTCTTTGACAGCTTCCAGCGCTCGAGACATCGGAAATTATTTGGTCATGCAACTGAATCAAGGTCAGTTTCACGGGCGGCAAATCATCAGTCCAGAATCGTTGCTCGAGACTCAAAAACCACAGGTGAATTACCACTTTGGAATTCCAACGTACAACTTAACGCACGAAATCAAATACGGTTTCGGTTGGCGGGTGTTTGAGTCCAGGGGCTTAAATTTGTTGGCGCACAACGGCACGGTTGGACGAATGGGTTCGGTGTTTTTACTGAGTCCTGAACACAAATTTGGCGTTGCGGTTTTGTGGAATCTCGAGGTTGAAGGGCTTGATCTCGAGCTTATGTTGGGCTTGCTGGATTTTTTGCGCGGCGATGAAAGCGCGATTCTACCCGTTCCAAGTTCGACCCGAGCTTTAAAAACGATAACCACAAACCTCGAATCCTTCACCGGAATTTACGGCTCGAGCGAAGGCGTTATTGAAGTCAGAATCAATGCTAAAAACCAACTCGAGCTTCAAAAATCCGATGCAATTCTGAAACTCGAGGCGACTGGCAAAGCAAAATTTGTGGTGCGAGACGCTGGGGAATTCAACTGGCGGTTTCAAAACCTCAAGCTCGAGTTCAAACCAACAATAAACGGCATGGGTTTGGAGATTGAAGGAAAACCTTACGCAATTCGGAAATGATTTTATTTGCGTGGCGGCTGACTTGGACGCACCTCAACACAGCTCGGCAGGGTGCGGGGGTTCATCTCGAGCAGATCAAGCACAAGCGCGGCAATGTCTTCGGGTTGTATCTTCCAGGCGTCCTTCTCGTCGGGCGTATGCCCATTAAAATACGTTGCCACCGAACCAGGCATGATGTAACTGACTTTGATACCAAGTTTGCGCAAATCCAACATGATGGCTTCGGAAAAGCCGTTTAAACCAAATTTGCTGGCATTGTACGCCGCACCAAACTCGAATGGGTTTTTACCCGCAAGGCTCGAGATGGTCAGCACATACCCCTTGCGCTTCTCGAGTTCGGGGATGCTGGCTTTGACGCTGTAAAACACGCCGGTCAAGTTGGTATCGATGACGGCATTCCAATCCTCGAGGGTCAAATCTTGCACGGGTTTAAAAACCCCCACGCCTGCGTTGGCAACCAACACATCCAAACCGCCGAACGAACTGACGGCTTTGGACACGGCTGCCTCCTGGGCGGCGTAATCTCGAGCATCGGCTTGAATGCCCACGGCACGACCTGGGGCGAAGGCGTTGAGGTTATGTGCCGCCTCGAGCACCTCAGATTCGTTGCGGGCGGTGATGACCACGTTGTAACCCTTGGCGATCAGTGCCTCTGCGATTGCCAAACCGATGCCTTTAGAGCCGCCAGTGACCAATGCTGTTTTACCATTCATGGTCGCAGCTTAACCCCAGGGGTTAAGGTTTTGATGTACCTCGAGCGACAAAAAAGACGCGCCGTTATGGCGCGTCTTTTTGCAAAAAATTTGCTTAAAATCCGAATTTAAGACCGGCGCGAACGCCAAAACGGAATTTATCCGAGGGTTGATTGAGGTAAAAACGTGGGTCGCCTTCGATAAACAAACCAAAGTTGTTACTGAAGGCAATGTTGATACCGACAATGCCGTTCACAAACAAGCTGTTCTGTAAACCAAATTCGCCACCAACACCCGCACCGACGTACAAGAACCCGAGGTCAAGTACCAGCGCTGGGTTGAGGCTGAAATATTTGGCTTGCAAACTTGGGTTGCTCGAGTTCGGGGCGGTGGCAAACGCCAGGTAATCGCCCGAGACACGGAAACCAATTGGTCCAAGGAAGCGCTTGAAACCAATCATGACGCTGATGGCGATGTTGTCGTTCGCCGCACCTGACGGAATCACGCCGTAACGTCCACCAATACCCACATAAAAGTTGGGTGGAGTGCTCGAGACTGGGGCGGGGGTAACGACGGTGGTCGGAGTCGTGACAATTGGGGTGGTGTCAACTGGTGTGGTGGGGGTCGTCGTGATTGGGGTGGGTGGTTGTGCTGCGAGTTTGTCTGAAAGCTCGGTCAGGCTGGCGGCAAGTTCATCGACTTGACCCTCGAGGGCGGCAATGCGTTCATCTTGGGCTTTGAGCTTATCGTCTTGGGATTTCAGTTGATCAATAATTGCGGGGTCGGTTACGCCTGGTTTGATGCCGTCAACCTTGGCTTGCAGGTCAGCAAGTTTGGCATCTTGGGCTTTGATTTGGTCAAGCAGCGCTGGGTCTGTAGCACCTGGTTTAAGACCATCGACTTTGGCTTGAAGATCGGCGAGTTTGGCGTCTTGGGCTTTGATTTGGTCAAGTAACGCTGGGTCTGCCGTACCTGGTTTCAGGGCATCGACTTTGGCTTGCAATTCGGCAAGTTTGGTTTCTTGGGCTTTGATCTGGTCAACCAGCGCTGGGTCAGTTCCTGGCTTGATCGCATCGACTCGAGCGCTAAGGTCTTTAAGTTGAGTCTCGAGCGTTCCAAGACGAGCGCCCTGATCGGCTGCCGCAGCCGTGGCTGGGTTGGCGCTCGCAATGCCTTTGACTTCGTCTTGCAGGGCTTTTAAGTCGCTTTGCAATTGTGTGATTTGGGCGCTTTGGTCACCGGCTGCGGCGGGTTGCCCCTCGAGTTTGGCGATTCGAGCCTCGAGCGCTGCAACTTGAGGGGTCAGGTCGGCGACCGCCACGGGCGCAGCCACGGCTTTGGCTTGATCCTCGAGGGCGGTGATGCGGTCTGCGAGTTCGGTGGTGTCTTGCCCCGAAACCTGATCTTGCAATTCGGAAAGGCTCGTCTCGAGTTCGGCAAGTTGTGAAGCCTGGTCGGTGGTCGGCGCAGTGCCAGCTTGGGCTTTTAAGGTGGCAATGTCGGCTTCAATCGCGGCGATGCGTGCCGATTGCTGGGCATCTGGCGCAGCCGCCGTCAGGTCGGTGCGCAAGGCTGCCAGTTGAGTCTCGAGGTCGGTGACTTTGGTTTGAAGCGCAGGGTCAACACTTCCAGCCGCCTGTTGCGACTCGAGTTTGGTGTTTAAAGTTGCCAGCAAATCCTCGAGCGATTTCACCCGTGGTTCTAAGTCTGAGCCGCCAGTGGCGGCAGGTTGGGCAGACATGGCTTTGAGTTGTTCCTCGAGCGTGCCGAGGCGTCCATCTTGACTGGTATTGGTGGTCTCGAGCGCCCCAAGTTGGGTTTTTAAACCGTTCAGTTCGGCTTTTACATCGTCAATGCCCTTGTTGATGATGGCTTGCCCGTTGGCATCCACGCTGCCCATTGCGCCCGATTGCAACAACCTGTAAAAAATCAGTGCGGCTTGGTAACGCGATAAGGTTTGCTGACCCTTAAACGTGCCGTCCGGGAAACCGGTGATCAAACCTTTTGCCGTGACGTAATCCACGGCTTCCTGCGCCCAATGTCCGGCGGGTACGTCCTGAAAACGGGATTGAGCGATTTTGGCGATGGTGAACCCCATCACCGGGACTCCGAGTCCCAGAGCGGTAACGATGAGTGCCTTGACAACGTGTTTTTGCATAAGAACCTCCGGATTTACCTGCTCCTGGAGGCTACGTTCGCAGCTTTCGATCAACGTGAAAAAATCCTGATGTGGCTCATAAAAGCCACTCATTCAAATGAACGCATGAGAACACTAAGCATAATACTTCACATTTTTAAAGTTTAAACTCGAGCCAGACGCAAGTCTTAGAATGTGAACATCAGACCTTTAATCATGGCGGCATCATTTTAACAAACACCAAAGTTCAAACCTCAAACTCAGGGCAACCGCAAAGTCCGAATTCCGTGCGTTTTGTAAGAATTCCCGATTCCTGGAAGGCGCAGCTTCTTGACCCTTACAGCAGCACCTGTCTTGACCATAAACACGCACCTTACGGGCATGGTCGCT
>JANLWR010000297.1:0-1605 GCA_031364625.1 Deinococcales bacterium
CAGATGCGCTCCAAAACCGAAACCACCACATTGGCGGTTTTTGGTCTCGAGACGCCGCCCACAGACTGGGAGGATTTGCGTCTGTCACTTGGGACGCTCGAGGTGACGCAGGTTTTGCCAGGATTCTCGAAGGTTGCGGTCACGGGCTTTGCGCCAGATGACAAACTGACGTACCGAGCCATCATCACGGCGCAACCCTCCGCCGCGCTCGGGGTTTGGATCGGTGAACAAGAATGGCTGCGCGAGGCAATCTTGAACGCTCGAGGGGCGAATCAAGCCTCGTTGTTTGTGCGCGAGGTCGATGCTGAATCGGAGGCAGCTTTCAAAGTTGTTATTGAAGAGAATTGTTTCAGGATCACTCGGGCGGGTTCGGAACGGCGTTTGGGATTGCTGGTGACCGATGTCGAGGGACTGAACCAGAACGGCGCGAAACAGACGGTGGCGCAACTCGAGCACATGGCACGTTGGCAAATCACGTCCACGCTCGAGAATCCTCGCAGCCGTTTGGTGAATGCAATTGAGATGAAAGTCTTGATCGTGACCGGTCCAGCGACGAGCAACGACCCCAAAAGTCTGCCCACCGAACCCGCGCCAGACACGGCTGAATTGCGGCTCGAGCAGAAGGCTTCAGCCCCAGACTTGCCCGAGTATCAGATTTTTTTGAAGAACACCAGCCAAGAAGAGCTTTACTGTGCCTTGCTCTATTTGGACGAAAGTTACAGTGTCACCTCGGAATTGCTTCAGGGCGCGTGGCTCAAACCTGGCGAGGAAGTTGGGGCATTGAACGGCGGAATGCCAATCTCGAGTGAGGTGCAAGACGATTGGTACGAGGCTGGCATTACCGAAATTCATGATCGCATCAAATTGATTGTTGCCACCGATAAGTTTGATGCCACGCTCTATGACCAAGACGCACTCGAGGTCAAAGCCATTCCAGAAGGAAACAGAAAGGCACTCCTTCGCCGTCTAGGTAATTCGCTGCGGTTTGCCGATTGGTCAACCCAAGATTTGCTCGTGACTACCGTGCGTCCACTCGAGGGACAAGCGATTCCAGCGGCGGGCGCTTCCGTCTCGCTCGGTGCAAGCGTGACCATGAAAGGACACCCCGCCCTGCGCGGTCAGGCGCGACTGACGAGTGTCCCGCAGGTGGCTCGAGATTTGCAAAACCGCACCGTGCCACCCTTGCTGGCAAGCAACCCTGAAGCTTGGCAGCCCTGGTCGTTTACCACCAGTCGCGGTGGCGACCCTGGTTTGGGGGCGCTCGAGTTAAACGGCGTGCAAAATGCGGACATGGTCACGCCCGAAACCCCGCTCGAGTTGCGTCTTGATGGTGCAAGCCTTGGCTTGGGCGAATCCGTGCTGGCGAGCGCTTGGGATGAAGACACAAAACTATTCTTGCCGCTTGGGTTTGGAGTGCAAGACAAAGACGGCATCAACCTCAAACTCGAGCGACTGCCCAGCGCGATCAGTACACGCAGTTTGGTCGGGGCGATTCGGATTTTGTTCCAAAAATTTGTGGCGCAAAAGACCGAACTCGAGTTTCCATATCCGCTGTTACGCGCCGTCAGTGTCGGTCAAGATGGTCAGGTCAGTTACAGCCGCCCC
>JANLWR010000316.1:0-2632 GCA_031364625.1 Deinococcales bacterium
CCCTGGTCTTGATCTGCGAATTCTCGAAAATCGTCACCAACCTGTCAATGTCCCTAAAGCTCGAGGCAAAAAGTGTGTGGGCAAATTCGCGGATGTTGTGCTGTTCGATGCGATGCTCCGGCAGGGCAGTGCCGACAGAAAGTATTTTAGGATTCACAAATCGTCACTTTCGGGCGTGTCGCACGAATCCCTGAAAACGTATTGGCTGAGTCGCTTGCGGTGACGGCTCGACCAGTCGATGCTTGGGCGGCGTTGTCCCTCTTTGACGTAACCAAGTCTGTAGACCGCCATCAACTCGAGGTTGTCGGGTACGCCCAACAGGGTTATCATTTGCTGCCAGTTTTCAGGAATTTCCATTGGGGTGCTGATAAATTGAATGCCCATGCCCAGAGCGTGGGTGGTCAGCCAGATGTTTTCCATCGCCGCGCCCATGCCAAAAATACTGTAAAAGCCGCTCAACTTGCCTGGTATGTACTCGGCTTTGTCAAGCATCACGCCCATAATCAGTGGACTGCCCGCCACCAGATCGCGGTTGTCCTTGCCGAGCATTTTGGGTACGCCCATGCGCCGCATGATCTCGACGCCAGTCGGACTCATGATCTGTTTGGCAAAAGGCTTGAGCGGTCCTGGCAACTGGTCAAAATGAATCCCGTCGCCGCGCTCCTCGAGTTCCTTTTCGCTAAATCTAAAGTAAGGGCGGTAGCGTTCAAAAAACAGTCCGTCGCTAATCAATTTTTCCATGCTGCGCCCAGCCAAATCGGCTATCGCGGCACGTTTTTTAACGTCTTCAATCAAAATAAAACGCCACGGTTGAGAATTAAAATGGCTTGGCGCTCGAGAGGCAGCCTCCATCAAGATGCGTTGATGCTCTTTGCTGACGGGACGTGGGTCAAACGGTCCGTTGGTGGTTTTTCGGTTGTTGATGACTTCAAAAAAATCCATACACGTCCTTTAATCACTCGAGCCTAACCCGTCAGAGCAGTGCGAGTCCGTAACCCACCAGACCGAGTAATGCCAAAATCATGTGCGGTCTTGTGCCGCCCTTGTAGCGCGGCAAGACTGCCAAAGCGCCAATCGTCAGGGTCAGCATCCACCATTTTGAGCGCCCAATCATCAAACCAACGATTGCCAGAACAGCGCCGACAAAAACCGCAAAATACAGCGCATGATGCACCCAACGCATTTTGTGCAAGCTGACCAGGCGCAATTGAACCGCCACGCCAAGCGCCAGGTTTGCCAGGTACAACCCCAAACCTGCCATCGGCAGTAACGTCTCGAGCGTCATGCCAAGCAGTTTACCAAGACATTGTGATTAAAATTCTGCGATTCGGTACGCAAACTCGCCGTCATCTTGGAACATCATGTCCAAATACTGGCGTTTCTCGAGCGCGTCGATCATGGCAAAATGGTTTTCCTCGTCGATCAGAATACCGTCTTTCATGACGGTATGACCGTACACGCCAAACTGGTGTCCGCTGGCGGTCACCAAGAACGGTTTATCAACCCACCAACGTTTTGTGTCGGGGTCGCCGTAAAAAAAATCGTCGTAAGACGCCATGCCAGGTGTTGGTCCGGCGTGGGCAAATTGCACGCCGTGAATCCGAACCTCCGATTGCCAGGTGCGCATCCAATCTTGCAGGTCTTGCGGCAGCGCCAAACCGCCTTTGGACTCGTCAAACTCGGCATGGGTCAAACCCACCGCCGTGCCCAGCAAAAAATTATGATCGAGCGCCGCCGCGTCATGGTTGCCCAGAATGATGCTGACGCCGCCCTCGGCTTCTTCGACAAAATTTTTGATCTTGTACAACTCCCTGGCTTGGGCTTTGGAGGCGCTGCGCAGGTGCTCAGGGTCGTGCCAATCGTAATTTTCGCGCCCGGTCAATTCTTCGTACGCTTCCTGGGTTTTGGGATGCACCAAATCGCCAATCAAAATCACACGGTAACGCCCGTCCAGCACAGGCTGAGATGGTTTGCCCTCGCTGGTGGCGGCATAAGATGCCTTCAAGGCAGACCACAAGTGTCGCCAGTCTGCGTGAATATCTCCGATTGCAATCACCTTCACCATTGATGCCCATCATATCAAGGAAACAATTTGTTTCGGGTGTACTTCAAGCACCTTGAGCGGGCTGTTCAGACTCGAGTTCAAATTGGAAGACGTTTCAAAAACGCACTTTCAGGTCAAACGCGCCACCAAGGACACTTTGCAGCAAATCTCGAGCTAGACTTGCGGCGTGTCATTTTTGCCTTACAAACTCAAACGCTGGCAGTGGGTATTGGTCGGCGTGGCGCTGTGTTGCTATTTTACATTTGCCACGTTCAACGTGTATGGCGGCTTTTATCTGGGATTTCCGCCGTACACACCGCTTTTCATGAACGACACCCGCATGACTTTCGAGCGTCAATTTAACCTGACCCGCAAATCGAGGCTGCATTTTTACGGCGAACTGCGCGAGGGTCGCACCACCGTCAAACTGAACGGCGTCGAAAAAGCCGTGCTGCTGGGCAGAATCGACAAGGGAATCACTCTCGCGGCAGGGAATTGGGTTTTGAGGCTCGAGAACAATTCTTCGACTGGGCAGTTGGGTTTCGAGATTCAGTGACATGTTTTCAACGTGTCACTCGAGCTTGGATT
>JANLWR010000339.1:0-2882 GCA_031364625.1 Deinococcales bacterium
AATCCAAGCATCGTTCATTTTGACGTGCCCAACTCTGGACTGAAACTCGATAAAGTCAAAGTTCAGGTCAAAGTGACCCAGGCACTACCGCCTGAAGGCGGTAGCTTCTCAAAGCGACACAAGTCGCCATTACGGCTCAAGCCGTTCCAACCACTGCACATGCAGTCTCAAGTCACAACCTTGAAATTCCCCTCCTCCTCCACTGCCTGATTCTCAATGTATGCTTTGATTACCTCATCCGTTACTTGTCCGCTCGAAACACAAAAGTATCCCCTCCCCCACAAATGTCGACCCCAAAACGCTTTCTCTAAGTGTTTAAACTCAAGCATTAACTTGTAAGAACTGAACCCCTTCATGCGTTGTACCAACCGACTGATCGTAACCTTCGGCGGGATCGACAAGAACACGTGAACATGATCTTTTGATACTGAACCGCTTAAAATCTCAACCTCTTGTTCCCTACACACTTGACGGATTAATTCCCGAACCCGAGTTCCAACTTCACCAACCATAAGTGGTTTCCGGTACTTTGTGACCCACACAATATGCAAGTGAATCTCGAATTTTGTGTGCGCTCCGTGACGGTATTCCACAACGCTTAGTTTACGTCATGCACAGGCTCTACTGCTAAAGCCTTCGCCTGAAGGCGAGGGTTTTAACCCACCCCGATATTGAAATAAACATTCAAACCACATCACAAAAAAATCTCGAGCATCCAAATAAATCGGATGCTCGAGATTTTGCTACCTGCTTATTTGCTCTTCGCCAGTCGCTCGAGCACCATTTTCGACACGGCGCGTAATGTTTCAAACACGCCCCCGCCACTCGAGGCTGCGCCTTCTTGAAATGGAAATTGCCCTTTGGGATCTACCACGGCGCGAAGCATTTCAATCGGCATGGCGTCAGGCAGGTCGCGTTTGTTAAATTGCACGATCATTGGGATTTCGTCTATAGACAGGTTGTATTCTTGCAAATTCTCGCGCAGGTTGCGCATCGATTCGGCATTGGCGCGAAGACGGTTTGGGGCGCTGTCGGCAACAAAAATAATGCCGTCCACGCCGCGCAAAATCAGTTTTCGGCTGGCGTTGTAAAAGACTTGCCCTGGCACGGTGTAGAGGTGAAAACGGGTTTTGAAACCTTGGACTGTACCAAGGTCAATCGGCAGAAAGTCGAAGAACAAGGTGCGTTCGTCTTCGGTGGCAAGTGAAACCATTTCGCCTTTAACGCTGTCGTCCACTTGTTTGTAAATCCATTTGAGGTTGGTGGTTTTGCCGGCAACACCGGGTCCGTAGTACACGATTTTACAATTGATTTCTCGAGCTGCGAAATTAATGGTTGACATTACATCCCCTTGAACAAATCGTCGAGTAAGGCGCTTGCGTCGAGGGCAAAGTCGTTACCGAGGTTGGCATTGGTGGTTTCGATACTGCCGAGTGAATCGATAAGACCACCGATTTCTTCGATGGATTTTTTGGCGAACAGTTTAACGCGTCCTATCGGTGCGGTTTCGTCAAAGATCACGACCAGCAGACCCTCATCCGAGATTTCTTCGACGTACAAACCGATGCGTTCGCCTTGGTGCACCAACTCGTTGAAACGGCGTTCGCCCAAGAGTTTTGCCAGCGCACTGGTGGCGGCGGCGTTGCCCGCAATCAGGGTGGCGATAGAGTCCAGCGTTGGTGGTTTGGGCGCCCAGAGCGCCTCGCGGTGTGCCAGCACAAAACCCTTACGATCAACAAGCATGGCGTACCTTACGTGTGCTTTGGTCAGTAGTTCATCGAGCGAAGCGGTAACTTTCGCAAATGCTTCCCCGTATAGTGCGATACTCGGTTCTATCATGTGAAAAGTATAGCAGGGTACAGGGTTTCTCGAGTGCTTAAAATCACACAGCTCATTTTGATGAAGCTCGATTAAGGTTAATCATCTTGTGTGAAGGTTGAAATACTTAACTGTTGAGGTTTTTCTCAGATTCTTGAGTTTGATGCTCGTTATCATGGGTTGTGATTCGTTTTATTGCCATCAGCATTTTCATTGCCCTCTCGAGTGCTTTCGCTATACCCGTCACTTTTGCTGGCGAGCCGCTCGTACCAGCTTTAGAATCTCGAGTTGATCTGAAACCTGGGTTAGATTTGATTCCAATCTCGAGTTTGGAGCGTTTTGGGGTGAGCGTTCAGACTTCGAGCTTGTCGGGGCAGTTGCGGTTAAAACGTGGCGGTTTGATGCTCGAGTTTGTGCCGTTAAAAAGTTGGTCGGCGCAGAACGAGGCAGTAACGTATTTGGAAGCACCGTTGGCGCTCGAGAATCAAGTTTTTGTTCAGGTTCAAACGCTGACCGAACTTGGATTCACCCTCACACCCTCGAGTGATCCAACCATAGAGAGCATCAACCTAGAATCGGATCAAGACACGCCCTTTGTGCCTGTGGGTGGTTTTATACAAGTTCTGGAGGCTCGAGCTTCACGGGGTCGCACCAGCAGGATTGCGCTGGATGTTTCTAAAACAAGTCTCGCCAGCCTCGAACAAATCTCGAGCAATTTGGTAAAAATTCATCTCGAGAACACTTTTCTAAGCACGAGCAGATTGATTCCCGTCGGCGGCGAATCGCTCTCGAGGGCAAGGCTTGTGCCTGACGGTTTAAACAGCATTCTCGAGCTTGAGATTTCCAAACACGCCACGGTGCAACTTTCTAGCCTGACCAATCCAGACCGTGTTGTGGTGGACGTGGTGATTCCTGACGCGCCAATGCCAACACCTGGTTTTATTCCAAATGGCATCACGTATTCGCTTGCCAATCAATTGCACCTCATCACGCTCGAGGCTGGAAAATTCAAACCTTCTGTGGTGACGGCTGGTCTTGGCGGTGGCAAAACCGCGCTCGAGTAC
>JANLWR010000644.1:0-6313 GCA_031364625.1 Deinococcales bacterium
GATCGACCACGGCAAAATCATTGCCGAGGGTACGCTGCAAGAATTGCGTGCCATCGCTGGCGAACTGACCCCAATTCACATTGCGCTGCGTGACGCCCCCAAGGCGGGAACCATTAAAGAACTCGAGCAATTTGCCCAAACCGTCTCGCTCGAGGGGACAGATTTAACGCTGCTGTGCCGCGAACCTCGAGAGGTCCTGCCACAAATCCTGACCAAACTCTCGAGCCTGGGTTTAAGTGTGCATCACCTCGAGATTGAAGAACCAGGTTTGGAAACCGTGTTCTTAAAACTGACTGGACGGCGTCTGCGTGATTAGGATGAACCCATGATCCATCTGGTAAGGATGAACCCATGATCGATCTGGTTAGGATGAATTCATGATTCCACTGGTTTTAAAAGCCATTTACCGCGTGACCGAACGTGATTTGGTGGCGCAATTGCGTTCGAGGGCTTTCTTTGTCCAAACCCTGTTGTTGCCGATGATTTTGACTTTAATCATTGGCACGGCGCTCGGTGGTCAACGCAAACTCGAGCCGTCCCCGGTGGCACTCTTCGCGCCAGACAACGAGATCAGCTCGGCTTTGGAAACCACGATCAACAGCACGGGCGCGGCAAAAGTTGAACGGTTCTCGAGTGCCGCCGCCGCTCGAGCATCGGTCAGTTCGGGTCATGCGATAGCCGTGATCGAACTGCCCGAAATTAACTTGCGTGCTCTGGCGCGACCCATCGACCAGAGTTTGAAAGTCAAGCTTGGGCTTGACCCCAGCAACCAATTTCGCGGGCGAGTGATTGAGCAAGTCACACGTTCGTACCTGGCGCAACTCGAGGCGGTACGGGCGTCCTTGTTGGGGGCGGTGCGGGCGTTGAAACCCAGCACGGCGCAAGAATTGGGGGCTTTAAGCGAACAACTCTTGCCAGTGGTGCGAAAGCGTTTGAGCACGGATGCTTTTAGCGTCAGCGCCCAAAATTCTGGCGGGCGAAGCGCAGGATTTTTTGCCTATTACGCCGTGGCGTTCGGCGTCATGTTTACCCTCATGTCAGCCACCAACAGCGCCGGCGGCATTCTTGACGAAATCGAACGCGGCACGATCATGCGGCTTCTGAGCGCTCCGCTCACGCCCAAAAGTTTAATTGTCGCCAAATTTTTGGCACTGCTGGTCATTGCGGTGGTGCAACTCGGGTCGTTTGTGCTGCTGACCCATTTGCTGTACGGCGGCAACTGGGGCGACCCGCTCTCGGTTTTTTTTACCGTGCTGGCAACGGCGGCGGCGGCGGCGGGTTTTGGCGGCATTATTATTGGCATTTCCCAAACCCACGAACAGGTGAATGTGATCGGGCTGGCATTTTTGCTGGTCATGAGCTTGCTGGGCGGTTCGATGTGGCCCATCGAAACCCTGCCAGGATTGGCGCAACAATTTTCCAAACTGACCTACAACCGTTGGAGCATCGAAGCTTTTCAAAATATTCATGCCGTTGGGCAGGGTTTAAGTGATATTCGCCTGAATTTGCTGGTGTTGGCTGGCATGGCAATCGCGGGTTTGGCATTCGGCGCGTCCAGGCTCGAATTGAGGTTTAAATCGTGAATAACCTGGTCAACGTTGCTCGAGTCATGCTGTCAATCGCTTTTTCTGAGGCGCGTCAAACCCTGATGCAGCCGCGTTTGTTGTTGGTGTTGCTGGTGTTGCCGATCATTTTTTCGACGCTGCTGGGTATTTTCTCGGGCAGCAACCAAGCCCCCGTCCGAATGCTCTGGACTGCGCCGAACACGCCGTTGGCACGCCAATTGCATGACATTCTGGCTGAAAAGATCACGCTCGAGATTGCAGACCGTCGCGCTCAAAATCTGGTCGCCCGCAACGAACGCGATATTTGGGTGCGGCTTCCCGAAGATTTTGATGCCCGCATTAAAGCCGCCAAGAAGGTCAAGCTCGAGATCAGCACCAGTCCAGGCAATCCAAGGTCTGCGGACGGTGAAATCGCCGTGCAATCTGCCATGAGTCGCCTGCTTGCGCCTTACGCGGCACGGTTCGCGGTTCAAACTCAGAATAAGACTGCGAATCTCGAGGCATTGCAAACCGATGCCGCCAAACGAGCCAAAGGGCTGTTAAACGACAAATTGTTCGAGGTCAACGTCGAACAAATTCGGGCAAATGCCAGTTCCAGCACCGCCGAAGCCAGCGGCTCGAGCCAAACCGCGCCCGGAATGACCTTGATGTTTGCCTTGCTGTTCGGGGCGCAAACCGGCTTGGCGATACAACGCGAACGCAGCGGCGGCACACTGGCGCGACTTTTTGCCGCCCCTGTCGGCTGGGGGGCGGTCATGTTCGGAAAACTTTTGGGTAACGCCTTTATCCTGATTTTGCAACTCTTTGCCATGATTGCCTTCTCGAGCCTGGCGTTGGGTGTTCAGTGGGGCAATTTTTCGGCGCTCTTGCCGCCCGTTCTGGCGTTTGGTTTTATGGCTTCAAGCTTTGGCGGTCTGACCGCCGCCCTCACCCGCACCTCTGCCCAGTTAACCAGCTTCAGCACCTTGGCAGTCACCGTCACCAGCGCCCTCGGTGGTTTGTGGTGGCCCCTGGATGTCACCCCAGTCTGGATGCAAACCCTTGCCAAAATCCTGCCCACGTACTGGGGCATGAACGCCTTGCAAGACGTGATTTTGCGCGGGGCGAATTTCTCGAGCATTCTGCCCAGCACGTTGATTTTAGTCGGTTTTGGATTTTTGTTTTTGCTGGTTGGTTCGAGGGTGTTTCGTTACGAATAGGGTGATTGCTGAAAGTTGAATGTACTTGTCTCGAGTTCGATCTTCATTTAGGATTTGACACGCAGAGTCTCAAGATTTTATTCGCCCTCTGCGCTGTCTCATTAAAACGCCAGAGAACGGTAACTCAACCCTTATGACCCAAACCCTTCACGATCCCGAAACCCATGCCATGCTGGCACTCGAATTTACCCCTGGACTTGGACCAGTCCGAATTAAGACCTTGCTCGAGCATTTTTCTAATGCGCAAACAGTGCTCGAGACGAAATTGATGAAACTGCGTGACGTGCCAGGGCTTGATTCCAAAAGTATTGCGGGCATCGGCTCGAGCCAAAGTTTGGAGCGTGCCAGCGCCGAGTTGGAACGCGCCGCAAAACTCGAGGTGCAAATTCTTGCCAGTTCGAGTTTGAATTACCCTGCGGCATTAAAAGCGATTTATGATCCGCCGCCCGTGCTGTGGGTACGAGGAGATGTGACGGCGCTCGAGGAACTGGTCGGTGTGACGCCGCATTCAATCGGCATTGTCGGTACACGCAAATGCAGCCCCCATGCCAAAGCCTTCACCGCCAAACTCGCCCGAGAACTCGCGCAGGCGGGTGTGATCGTGGTTTCGGGTTTGGCTCGAGGGATTGACACCGAGGCGCACCGCTCGAGCGTGGACGCTGGTGGAAAAAGCATTGGGGTGCTTGGTAGCGGCGTAGATCATATTTACCCCAGCGAAAACACGGCACTGGCGGCAAGTTTGACGCTGGTTTCGGCATACCCGATTGGCACTCGACCCGCCGCGCATAACTTTCCAGCCCGCAACCGAATTATTGCGGGTCTTTCGAGCGGCACAGTCGTCATCGAGGGCGATCTGGACTCGGGCAGTTTGATTACCGCCGTCGCCGCGCTCGAGGCTGGACGCACGGTCTTTGCCATGCCGGGACGCCCAGGCGAAAGCAATTCCAAAGGTCCAAACCGTTTGATCAAAGAGGGCGCAGTCTTGATCGAATCCGTATCAGACATTTTGGAGGAGATGCGTTGGGGTTCGGTCACGCCATCCGCCGCCCCAAGTCTCGAGGGTGATGAAGCCAGGGTTTACGCCGCACTCGACGACGCGCTGCTGGTCGATGACATTGTGCTCCGAACGGGTTTAGCCATGCCCGCCGCGCAATCTATTTTAATGATGCTGAAACTCAAAAACGTCATCCTCGAGCTTCAGGGCGGTCGTTACTCGAGAGTCTGAAGGCAATCTAAATGCTATTCTGTGCGCAATGATCGTTTACGTCCTCAACCCAGGCTCAACCTCGACCAAACTTGGGCTGGCAACCGTCACCGCCAACAACAAGGGCGTGACCGCCGTGGTCGAAAAACTCGAGTTGCAACACTCGACCTTAAAAACCAGGGATTCTGATTACGGCGCGGTGGCGCTTTCTTTAGATGGCACAGCCCCAGATGCGCCTGTCGGTTTGGACAATGATGCAATGGACGCGATTCGGGCGTTTATCAAACAGTCCAGCACCGAATGGGCGAAACCCGACGCGATCAGTTGTCGTGCGGGATTGCTCGGACCGTGCGCCGCAGGAACGTACCGCGTGACCAAACAACTCGCGCAGTACAGTTTATTGCATAAAAACGGTATTCACGCCTCGAATTACGGGGCGCGTTTGGCGCTCGAGTGGGCAGAAATGTTTAACGTTCCAGCCTACCTGGTAGACCCGCCGACCGTGGACGAATTGCTGCCCGAGGCTCGAGTGACGGGCGTACCATACCTCAGTCGCCGCAGTCGCTTTCATGCGCTCAACGCAAGGGCGGTGGCGCGTCGTGCCGCTACCGAAATCGGCAAGCGTTTTGAAGATTCGACCATTGTCGTCGCGCATTTGGGGGGCGGCTCGAGCGTCACCAGTTTTCAAAATGGTCGCGCCATCGATACCACGGGCGCACTGCTCGACGAGGGTCCATTCTCGAGTGAACGGGCTGGAACGCTACCGATTGAAGGCTTGCTTGACCTTGCCTACAGCCTGCCGCGTGACATCCTCGAGTATCAATTGCGGCGTCAAAGTGGATTTCAGGGCATGTTGGGCACGAGCGACCTGAAAGTGATTGAAAGCCGCGCCTTGCAAGACCAACCCACCCGTGAAGCCATCAATGCTTATCTGCACCAAGTCGCCAAAAACATTGGTGCTTATGCCGCCGCCAGTCCTGGGCGTCCGGATGCCATCGTTTTAACTGGTGGTGCAGCCCGTTGGACGAGCCTGATGCAGCGCCTCGAGACTCGACTCGGTTGGATTGCGCCCGTGGTGGTGATTCCAGGCGAACTCGAGATGGAAGCCCTGGCTGAAGGTGCGGGGCGTGTTTTGTACAATCTCGAGGCGGCTTTAGACTTTCAAATTCCCATTTAACGGAGCAAATCATGACCGAAACCCTGGATTTCACCAACATCGATGCCGTCAGCTCCATGCGCGGGTTGCTGTCCTTGGCGCGATTGATCGGTCAGGTGCGCGGACCAAAACGCGTGGCGGTCGCCGCCGCCGAAGACGACCACGTGCTCGGCGCGGTTCACAACGCCAGGCTCGAGGGCATGATTTACCCTATTTTATTTGGTGACGAAGCCAAAATTCGGGTGATCTGTTTTGAACTGGGCATTGACCCCAGCAAACTCGAGATTGTCAATGCCAAAGACCACGCCCAAGCCGCCGAACTGGCGGTGCAAGCCGTGACCACTGGCAAAGCCGACATTTTAATGAAAGGGCTTCTCGATACCGCCACGATCTTGCGGGCGGTCTTAAATAAAGAGTGGGGAATGCGCACGGGCAAGCTTTTATCGCACGTGTTGGTGTTTGAAGCCAAAGGCAAATTCGACCGTCTGTTTTTAATGTCCGACGGCGCAATGAACATCGAACCGGATCTTAAAGCCAAAATCGAAATCGTACAAAATTCGGTGGCACTGGCACACGCCCTCGGACTCGAAAAACCCAAAGTTGCCATGCTCGCCGCGATTGAAGTTGTTAATCCAGACATGAGTACCGCCGTGGACGACGCAATCATTTCCAAAATGGGAGATCGGGGACAGATTAAGGGCGCACTGATTGATGGTCCTTTGGCACTCGACAATGCCGTCAGCGAGGAAGCCGCCCGCATCAAAGGGATTGTTTCGCCCGTGGCTGGACATGCCGATATTCTAATTGTCGATAACATCGACGTGGGCAACGTTTTTTACAAAACCCTCGTCTACTTCGGCGATGCCCAAGTTGCGGGTATCATCATGGGCGCAAGTGCGCCAATGGTGCTGACCTCAAGGGCAGATTCTGAGAGTACAAAATTTAACAGCATCGCCCTGGCTTGCATTCTTGCCGAACGCGGCAAGTTCAAATAAACACTGGTCTTGTTGCGTGGAAAACCAGTCGCTCGAGAAGGACAGCTTGAAGGGAATCCTAACGGGCAATGGTTGGTGCGTTCGGTTGTGCCAAAACTCGAGAAACTTTGATTTGACAAGGCAAAAAAAATTCCGCCTCAAAGCGGTTATGCATAGAAGTATACACCTGTATGCGATATTCGTCAAGATTATGC
>JANLWR010000410.1:0-3942 GCA_031364625.1 Deinococcales bacterium
GAAGACGACGCCACGTTTGCCAGCATGGTTTTAACAAAAACCGCAAGTTGGAAACCGTGTTGTTGCGGTTGAAAAACCCGCCTTGACGCGGTTCTTCTTTGACTATCGCAATGATTGGGGTCAGGTTCTTGCCCTTAACGCCGCGAAGTTGTTTGGCGGCATCAAGGGCATTTGCCCAGTCGAGCAAGATCGTGTTCGGACGGCGCTCCTCGAGCAGTTCCTTGGCTTTCTCGAGGCTGTCGGCGTGCATCACGCGGTAGCGTTCGCGGGTCAGGGTCATGGTGTTTAAACGCCGCGTGGTGTGGCTTTCGGTCACGATGAGCACCCAGGGGTCTTCGGGGCGTACATCGGCACGGCGCAACAAATTTCGTTCGAGCAGCAAAAACAAACGGCGGTAGGTTTCGCCTTCCGGAATGTCCAACTCGGCGGCAATGCTGGCGGCGGAGCGCTGACCATCGACAAGGTGCAACAATTCCCACTCGCCAACCGTCAACGTCGGTGGTGGATTGCTCGCCTCGAGCGCAACCTCAAAAACGTCGTAAGGTTTGACCTGCCCGCGACGCCATTCGTCGAGTCTGCGGGTGGCTTCTAAAAGCAAAGCCATAGGGTCAAAAATGTGTTGGGTCGGAACTTGCGAGGCGTCAGGACCGCGTTCTTTAAAATCGAACCTCGAGCGTTGATTGTCGTTCCAGATCAAAACTTCGGTGGTGGCATCCAGGCATTGCGCCTCGAGCGCCCGTTTCAGGTCTTCCTCGTTGATGTTGCCCGAGCGCACCGCCATCATGCCCAAGGGGGTGTGCGGATTTTCTTTGTGCTGACGGGCAATCAAGTTCTGAATCTCTTCGGGGTTCATCAGTTCAAAACGCACCAGGTACTCGCCAAGGTTCGCGCCGTCCTCGACCCGGGCGTACAAGACTTTGCCCAGTTCAAAATGAATTCTGGCTTCGCGTTCGTCCAATTTCACGGTCAACACGCCAGACTTTTGTCCGCCTGAAATCAGACCGAGCAGATCGGCGATTGGGTAATCTCGTAAGCGACCTTGAATCATCAAGTAACACGATACCAGGCATACTGAGCTTCGGGCGTGCCTTTCCATCACAAGACCAGACACTGGCGAAAGTTGTCAATAACAGTGCGCAGAGGGCGATCACTTATTCTTCAGACAAAGCCAATGGCTGGAGTTTAAAAACAAAAACCATTCTCTGTTGCGCCTCGAGTTTTAGATACTCGACACCGAGCACCAAATGTTCGCCTGCACTGCGCCAAACCCCTGGTTTGAGGCGCTCGAGGACCAAGACGGGGCGTGCAAGTTCCAGACACTCGAGCAACCCGAGATTGCCTTTGCTGGGGATTTGATCGCCCGACTTGCCCTCGCCCTCGTAAAACAAAAAACCTGCCTCGCGGCGGTTGTGGTAAACACTCAAACCAAAATCGAGCAAGAGGCTGGCATGGGTCTGGTCAACCCGAATACCGCGCCTCGAGCCGTGAATCTCGAGCACCTCAAACCAAGTCATACGGAGTAAACGAGAACACTTCGTTATACCGCTTCGCTCCATAACTC
Organism: Deinococcales bacterium; assembly: GCA_031364625.1. GTDB lineage: Bacteria > Deinococcota > Deinococci > Deinococcales > JAAFIG01 > JANXTZ01. The sequence continues at coordinate 1,562 of JANLWR010000410.1, forward strand.
CGTTAACCTCGTTTACTCCGTGCTTTTGCCACTCCCTTTGGTCGGGGAAACAGTCGGAAAAACATAACTGTTTCCCGCAATTTGGTATCATACGGCAATATAACTTAAAGCAATTCGGAAACCCTCCCTTGCCATGATGATCGCGCCGCCAGGCACATGTTGCACCAAAATTTGTTCCAAGGTACGTCCGCCGCCGCCAGGCAGCAGCACGTATACTTTGCCAAGGTTATCGGTGCGAATGGTTAACGCACGCTGCATGACCCGAATCGTGATCGGTTCGCCACGGTACAAGACCAGCAACGCCTCGTCGGGTTTTTTGATGTCCAAACCCTCAATCGGTTCATGGTCGGGCATTTTTAAAAGCTCTCGAAAAGCTTTGGTCACCACGTTGGCGCTGGTATTGCCACCAGGTTCGGACAGTGATTCGGCACTGGCAAAAAAAGCCCGCTCGAGTACTGCCTCTGGACTACGTTTGAACATTTCTTGCAGACGGGTCGCGCCTTTGCGGGCAAAATCGAGCAGGCGATCCTCGGGCGCGTTTGCCCAATTTGCCGCGACTTCGGGACTGACCTGCTCGAGGTCAACCCGGCGGTCTTTGATCCAACTGGTGGCAGCCCTGGCAAGGCGCAATTTGAGAAATTGTTCGCTCGGGTCGAGCATGATTGCCACGGTACGGGCAAGCTTGAGCGCCTCCCACAAGGTGCTCGCCCCGCCACGATCACGAATTTTAATCAGCGCGTAAATCGTGCCGAGCGCCTGTTTGGTATAAACCCGAATTTCCTGCCCCTCGAGCGGAATGCTCATGTCTGACTGGAGCGGATATTCTGCACCGCCAACCTCGATTGCCCAACCTTCGGGTTGGGTGTGCCAATGGACTTCGATGCCCGCCAAGCGTGTGCCGCCAGTCCGTTGCAAACGCACGGCAACCTCGGTGGCACTCGGATCGAGGGTCTCGAGCCTCAAGTCTTCTTTTTGGGCGTTCAAGGCTTTTTGCACCGGATGACGGTCTTTGGCGCGACCACCAAGACGTTCTGGAACTTGATCGATCAAATAACCAAAAATGGTTTCCACCGATTCTTGCAGGGCGCGGCGGTCAGATTCGTAACGTCCGAGCAAGGTTTTTTCTTGTGAAAGCGCGTGCTCGAGTTGTTTTTGCAGGCGTTCAAGCAGGCTGCGTTTCGCTTCGGGATTCAGATTTTCTCGGCGCACCTCTTCGAGCGCATTTTGAATCTCGCGCGGGCTGGGACTGACCACCGGGGGCGGTTCGCCGGCGGTGCTGTCATTTGCCACCGCCACCGCAAAACGACGCAAGTACGAAAGCGTTTCGCTGCTCGGAATGCTTAACTTTGGGTACAGTTGCGAAAAATTAGCGATGTGGTTGGCAAGCCCCTCTAAAAGTTCGTTGACCACATCGTTATTGCCCAAACTGATGAGCGGATCGTCGCTGTTTGGAACGGCTGAAATGACTTTGAACTTGGCAAGGTTGAGGTCTTGATTAAAGCCAGGCAATTCCGAATACTGTTCTAGGTTGTGCATTGTTGCATAAATCAGGCGCAAACTCGGACGGTTTGGCTCGAGCCTGAAACGTTTGTTCTGGCTTTGCACCTCTTCACGAAAATCCACGCACCAAGCCGCCTGACTGAGCGCCCGAAAGACAAAAGTTTCGCCGTCGGTCAACTCGAGGTTCGCCATTGCCGCCTGCTTATCGGTCACAACTGGTACAACCGCAGGCATTGAAGAATCAAGGTCAAGATTTAAGCCCACATTGACATCAAGCTTTTCGCCCTCAACGGTTTGGGTCAGCGATTTTGGGGCTGCGCTTTTTTCGCGCAATTTTCGATCTGTTTCGCGGTAACGCCTTAATTGCTGACCCGTCAAAGCCAGCTTTGCAATGCTGTCCCTTAACGTTTTGACCGATTGTTTCCCACCGAGCGGTTCGCGCCCGGCGATCAGGTCGGCGACTTTGTACTCGTAAAGTTCAACCATTGCTTGCTTAGGATCTTCCGACACGGATTCATTATACTGACTCTGGTGGTAAGCCAAGGTCAATTCTGGGCATTGGTGAATACATCCGCCACACTCGAGCGTTGCCCAAAATTGGCATTTTTGCCGCGATACTTCGGAATTTGATTGGTCTTACTCGAGGTTTAAAGTTGATGCGCTGACAAACTTGCGTTGATTGGGTCAAACCAATTTGAAAAATCTGCTCATGAATTTATGACAGACTGAAAGCCAATGAAGCCGCTTAAAATGGTCGTTTTACTGTGTTGCCTGTTTGGTAGTGGAATTTCTTTCGCCCAGACACAACAACCCGCCACCCCCGCACCTACGGTTTCAGGGGCAATAGGCTGGCCTCCAAAAATTGTGGTTGGACAAACCTG
>JANLWR010000447.1:0-3366 GCA_031364625.1 Deinococcales bacterium
GGGGATCGAGTTCGGGGGGATGGGACTCGGTTTTACAGTTTGTTTCGTGTGGGATTGGATTTCTTGCGTCGGTTGTTCTTGAATCCCAGGCTTGATTTGGTCGTGTGGGACAAGGTTATTCATGTTTTGTCCTGTACTTAGCAGTAACTTTTGATTGGCTCGAACTTCGATTGCGTTTTCCACAACAATTGGTTTCTGTCCACCTCTCGCAATTGCTAAATCAATTTTCTGTGTTTCTCGAGGTACTTTGAAGTCAACGATGTCAAAGAATTTACTATTGCCATCATTGAGGTCTAAAAGCAATTTTGGGTATGAGTGATCTCCAGTATCTCGTAGTTTTAAATAGTTCCTATTTGGAATACAATTGGTACAACCATCTGAGGTATCACTGAAATTGATAAAAAGTGCTGTCCAGGTGGTTGCTCGTTCATTTTCCGTAAAACGCCAACCGTCTTTTTCTGTTTCAACAAGAGGAGGTTTGACGATCCAAAGTGGCATCCAATGATTAAGTTGTGGATTTTCGTGAGGAGAATATAGATGAGCGCTTGGCGAAACTGAACCACCAGGACTTATTGCTTTAGGAATACAGATTTTTGTATTTATTGGGCTTGCGCCACTTCCAACGATAATTTTTCCGCATTTTTCTGGGGTATCTAAATTGCTGGCAACATATAAACGGGTTTTTCTTGATTTGCCTTCCATGATTTTTTTTATATCTTGGGTCATGACCTTACCAATTGCGGGTTCTTGGTTTGGGGTAATGAGCGCGTATTGAATTTCTTTTGTACCCAAAGGAGCAACAATATCCCAAGCAACTGTGCTTAAGCCTGTTCTAAAGGCTATTTCACGGATTTGGCTTCCTGGCACTTCAGTTATAGAACCCTTTGTCATAAACCAACGTTCTTGGTTCATCCAAACAAACCATCCTGCAAGCCCAACAATGCTGGCAATCAACACGCCCCAGCCAACTCGAGGGGTAAAAATATGTCCTAAAAATTGGCGGTTGACTGTTGCCACTGCGCCCATTGCGTCCACAGCTAGAAATTCGGCTTCTTCAGTCGTATGACCCTCGAGCATGTGCTTTTTGACTTGGGCGTTAAGGTGTACGCGCAGTTCGGCGGCGGTGTCGATGCGTTCGCGGGTTGGAAGTCCGGCGGTGGCTTTCGCTATGTATTTGTCAATTTGGGTCATGCAATAACCTCGAGGTGTTGGATGGTGCGTGAGCCTTTGAATGGCACGAGGCGTCCAATGGCGTCGCGTAAGTTGCGCCATTCTTTTTGTTTGCGCCCGAGGGCATCTGTGCCGCTTTGGGTCAGGACGTAGTATTTTCGGGCGGGTCCGCCTGTGGTGCTGGGTTGCCAGTTGCTTTCGATCCAACCTGCTTTGACCATGCGGTGCAGGACGGGGTAGAGGCTGCCTTCTTTAAAGTCAAATGCGCCCTCGGTGCGGATGTTGACTTCTTGTAAAATTTGCAAGCCGTACAGTTCATTGTTCTCGAGGATGCTGAGGAGTACGAGGTCGAGTGTTCCTTGTTTGAGGGTGTTTTCCATGAGTTCCTTAAGATCTAAGATAGCTATACTGTAAGGTACTCGAGCGCAGGCTTTTTTGTCAAGCCTTGAAAGTTTTAATTTTCGCTCGAATTTGCAATTCAATAGCGCTTAAACTAAACCCATGTCCAACCTCGAGCAACTCCTGCACACCACCCCCGAAATGCTGAAGGTCAAAACCAAAGCACCAGGAATGCAGGGCAAACTTCCCCTGACCCACGAGATGCTGCTCGAGTCGCCGAGTGGTGATTTGTTTGGTTTGAGCCAAAACGCGGGCATGGGTTGGAAGCCAGAAAACATGCTCGGGGCGCAAGTGTTGCTGCTTTCCACCCAAGGCGGAATGCGAGCCGAGGACGGCAGTCCGATTGCGCTGGGCTATCACACTGGGCATTGGGAGGTCGGTTTGCTGACCCGTGCCGCCGCCGAAACCTTGCAATCAGTCGGCGCTGTGCCGTTCGCGGGGTATGTGTCCGATCCGTGTGATGGTCGGACGCAGGGCACGACGGGCATGATGGACAGTTTGCCGTACCGAAACGATGCGGCTATCGTTTTCAGGCGGCTTATTCGCAGCCTGCCCACCCGTCAAGCCGTGATTGGCATTGCCACCTGCGACAAGGGCTTGCCCGCCATGCTGATGGCGCTGGCAGGCTCGCTCGAGCTTCCGACGGTGATTGTGCCTGGCGGTGTGACGTTGCCGCCCGAAAACGGCGAGGACGCGGGAAAAATTCAGACGATAGGCGTGCGCTACGCGAATCATCAGATCACGCTCGAGGAAGCCAGCGAGTTGGGGTGCCGGGCGTGCGCCACGGCGGGTGGCGGTTGCCAATTTTTGGGCACGGCTGCCAGTTCGCAGGTCGTGGCGGAAGCGCTCGGGTTGACCGTGCCTCATGCGGCACTCGCGCCGAGCGGTCAAGAAATCTGGCTCGAGTTGGCGCGTGCCAGTGCCAGGGCGGCGCTTGGTTTGCTCGAGAAAGGCCTGAGAACCCGCGATATTTTGACGCCAGATTCGGTTCACAACGCGATGGTGGTTCATGCGGCGTTCGGTGGTTCGACAAACATGCTGCTTCACATTCCAGCCATCGCCCATGCGGCAAAATTAGTTCGACCAACAGTCAAAGATTGGATTGAAGTCAATTCTCGAGTGCCAAGAATTGTTGATGCCCTGCCGAACGGTCCCAAAAACCACACGACGGTGCAAGTTTTTATGGCGGGCGGTGTGCCGGAAGTCATGCTGCACTTGCGCGAAATGGGCTTACTTAAACTCGAGGCATTGACGGTCACAGGAGAGACCTTGGGCGCGAACCTGGCGTGGTGGGAAAAATCTGAGCGCCGAAAAATCTTGCGCGAAACGTTGCAAAACCAAGATAACGTTGACCCGAGCGATGTCATCATGTCGCCCTCTATCGCCAAAGCCAGGGGGATTACCAGCACCGTGACCTTCCCGACGGGCAACATTGCGCCGCTTGGCAGCGTGGTGAAAAGCACGTCGATAGACCCCAGCGTGATCGATTCCGGCGGGGTATACCGCAAACTTGGCAAGGCAAGGGTTTTTACCCGCGAACGAGACGCGATCAACGCCATTAAAGGGCGCAAGCTCGAGCCTGTGAAGCCTGGCGATGTGATTGTGCTGATTTGTGGTGGTCCTTTGGGCACAGGAATGGAAGAGACCTATCAAGTCACCAGCGCCTTGAAACACCTGGATTGGGGTAAAGAGGTGGCGGTGATTACCGACGCCAGATTTTCTGGGGTCAGCACCGGTGCGTGCATCGGGCACGTCAGCCCAGAAGCTTTGGCTGGCGGCGCTATCGGTAAAATTCGG
>JANLWR010000471.1:0-3754 GCA_031364625.1 Deinococcales bacterium
CGGGCAAAAGCACCCTGACCGAACGTTTGGCGAGGCAGTATCAAACCAATTTTGTCCCAGAGTACGGGCGTGAAGTTTGGATGCAAAAAAACGGAATTCTCGAGCTTCAAGATTACGTGCATATCGCCGTGCATCACCGTACACTCGAGGATGCGGCAATGCTCGAGGCGAACCGGTTTTTGTTTGTGGACACCAACGCGATCACGACCATGTTCTGGTGTTACGCTTACGAGGGCGATGGACTTCCAGAACTGACCGTTTTGGCAACGGATGCCGAAACCCGTTACGACCATGTTTTTGTCTGCAACGACGACATTCCATTTGTCCAGGACGGCTGGCGAGACGATCACGTGTGGCGCTCGAGGCAGCAAAGTTTAATCTTGTACGATTTAACCGTTCGTGGCGTGCCGTTCACGCTGGTCAGTGGGTCACTCGAGGAACGTGTTGCTCAGGTGGAAACGGTGTTGGATTCCCGAGCAAAAGAAAATGCCAGAGTGTCCGTGTCCTGACCTCTGGCATCACTATTGATTTAACCTGACTCTATTCGCTGCTCGAGAGCACCGCCAAGAATGCCTCTTGTGGCACCTCGACCGTACCAATGTTTTTCATGCGGGCTTTGCCTTTTTTCTGTTTGTTCAACAGTTTTTTCTTTCTCGAGATATCGCCGCCGTAACACTTTGCCAGCACGTCTTTGCGGTATGCTTTGACGGTTGCACGGGCGATAATTTTCCCGCCAATCGCGGCTTGAATCGGTACGGCGAACATTTGGCGCGGGATGACTTCTGCCATCTTTTCGACAATTTTGCGCCCCAATGGGTCGGCTTTGTCTTTGTGGCAAATGATGGCTAAGGCGTCCACGATGTCACCGTTGACCAGAATACCAACTTTGACCAGATCGCCCTCGCGGTAGCCAATTTGTTCGTAATCCATGCTGGCGTAGCCTCTGGACAAACTTTTTAAACGGTCATGAAAGTCGTAAAGCACCTCGCCAAATGGCACTTCGTAGTGCAGTTCGACGCGTTTACCGATGTATTGCATGTCTTTCATCACGCCGCGTTTTTCGACCAGCAGTTGCATGGTGTTGCCAACGTATTCTTCGGGCAAAATGATGCTGAGCTTGATGTAAGGTTCTTCGATGGTGGTGACCCGATCCATCGTTGGCAATCCAGATGGGTTTTGCAAAAAGTAGGTTGTGCCGTCGGTCAGGTTGATTTTGTAAATCACGCTTGGTGCGGTGGCGATCAAATCCATGTCGAACTCTCGCTCGAGGCGTTCTTGCACCACTTCGGCGTGAAGCAGTCCTAAAAACCCGCATCTGAATCCAAAACCCAGCGCTTCGGAAGTTTCAGGCTCAAAGGTTAAAGCTGCATCGTTCAGTTGCAGTTTCTCGAGCGCTTCACGAAGTTTTGGGTATTCGTTGGTATCGGTTGGGTACAAACCGCTAAACACGACAGGCTGTGCGGGTTTGAAACCTGGGAATGGTTCGGCGGTGGGACGGGCAAAACCCGTGACGGTATCGCCGACTTGGGCATCGTGAATGTCTTTGATCGCTGCCGTAAAAAATCCGACCTCGCCGGCTTCAAGAATTTCTGAGACCTCGAGCGCGGGGCGAAAAACACCGACCTTGTCAACTTCGACGACCTTGCCCGTGTTCCACATTTTGACTTTGTCGCCGCGTTTGATGCTGCCCTCAAGCACCCGCACGAACGGAATCACGCCTTGGTAGGCGTCAAAAACCGTGTCAAAAATCAGGGCTTTTAAAGGTTCGCTGCTGTTGCCGCTCGGCGGCGGAATGCGTTTGACAATGGCTTCAAGAATCTCGTGGACGCCAATGCCAGATTTGGCGCTGGCAAAAATCGCGCCGTCGGCAGGAATACCGATGACTTCCTCGAGTTCGCGGGCTGCGCCTTCGGGGTCGGCGGCGGGCAGGTCGATTTTGTTGATAACAGGAATGATCTCGAGGTTGGAGTCAATCGCCAGGTAGGCGTTGACAATCGTTTGTGCCTCGACGCCTTGCGAGGCATCAACCAGCAGCAACACCCCCTCGCAGGCGGCAAGGGACTTTGAAACTTCGTAATTAAAGTCAACATGCCCTGGCGTGTCAATCAAATTTAAGGCGTACTCTTGACCGTCATCGGCGGTGTACGCCAAACGCACGGGCGTGGCTTTGATCGTGATGCCACGTTCACGCTCGAGTTCCAACGTGTCGAGGGTTTGCTCACGTTTGTCACGGTCGGTCATTGCGCCCGTCAACTCGAGAATCCTGTCCGCGAGGGTGCTTTTGCCGTGGTCTACGTGGGCGATAATGGAGAAATTTCTGATTTTTTCAAACATATTTTGGCTTTCAAATTGTATCTCGAGCTTAATTTAAACGCGTACCCGATTGGTCAGGCGTCAGAAGTGTACCATTTTGAGGGGATTTGATTGGTGACTTTTGTTTCGAGACAGGTTGTTATCATGACTTGAGTCCAAGAAACGGGTTGTTCGTCAATTTTGGTGCAACGTAGCAACATGAGGAATGAACCTCACCAACGCACTCCTGCCACCACTCACTGCCAGAATCCCATTCTTGAAGCTCGAGCAACTCTACGAGGTCGAGCATCACCTACAAGCTACCATCACCAACCAGCAAGCCAGCTCGAAGTGTCCAATTGCAAAACAATCAGCTCGAGCCTTCACAGTCAGTACACGCGAACCATTCAAGATTTACCCGCTGGCGGCTCGAGCATCACGTGGACTTTACATGTCCGACGGTTTTGATGTCGTAAACAGAATTGTTCACAACAGATTTCTTGCGAGCGTTTCACCCAAGGATTGAACACTTATTCTCGCACAACTCACAGAGTAACCACGCTGTTTGAGACGACCACATTGCACAATGTGCGAGCCATTGGCAAGCGCCTTGCAAAAGCTTTGGGACAACGTTTTAAAGTTTCTCCAGAAATTTTCTTGTAAGCTTACTCGAGGTTAAAGGAAACCCTGACCTCGAGTTTTAACTTTGCTTCTCAGGGTATTTTTTCAGCATCTCGAGCGCATCTGTGGTCAACGAATGTTGTAATTCTGGAAGATTGTTCAGTGCGAAGAACCTGACTTCAGTACCCTCGAGCAAATCTGCTTTTGGCGTTCCAGTCCAGTTTCTCGAGACATAAATTGCGGCAACGTTGTAAATCTGGTCGCCGTTTGGGTATTCAAAAAAATACTTTTTACCCGAAAGCATTCCCAAAAACTCGAGTCCCAGAATCGTGATGTCGGCTTCCTCGAGCGCTTCACGGATCGCGGTTTCCTCGAGTGAGTCGCCCAGTTCGGTTGAGCCACCAATTGTTCCCCAAGTTTTGGTGTCGGTGCGGTGCTGCAGCAAAACGCGGTTTTGGGCATCAAGAATCAAGACTGTGCTTCCAGGCAAAATAACGGGACGACGACCGACCAAAGCACGAAGATCAGTGATGTAAGACATAACTCGAGCTTCGCATTTTTGTGTGAGGAGTTTTCTCATCATAGCTCGAGGTTTGAACAACACTTTTTTAATGTCATATTGGACATAAAATACTGGGGGGTAAACCATGCAAAAAACAAAACGTAAAGTACTCGAAAACGCAGGCTGGAAAATTGGCAGCGTTTCCGATTTTCTCGAGTTAACGCCCGAAGAATTCTCGTTGATTGAAATGCGCTTGTCGCTCAGTCAAGCCTTACAAAAACAACGGAAAACCCAGCATTTAACCCAAGTTGATCTTGCCAAACGACTCGGCTCGAGTCA
>JANLWR010000476.1:0-2542 GCA_031364625.1 Deinococcales bacterium
CCCGTAGTTGTTTTTGGTGCGAATAACATTGTGGCGATAGCCAGTGGTGCTTTGCACTCATTGGCACTTAAATCTGATGGCACGCTGCTCAGTTGGGGTTACGATTTAGATGGCGAACTTGGTGATGGCGGCACGAATACCGATAAGTCCACGCCTGTAGTTGTTTCTGGTGCAAATAATATTGTGGCAATAGCTGCGGGTGAATATCACTCGTTGGCACTTAAATCCAATGGGACGCTGCTCAGTTGGGGAAAAGATAACAATGGTCAACTGGGTGATGGTGGTACAGACACCAATCAACCAACGCCCGTAGCTGTTCCCAATGCAAGCGACATCGTGGCGATAGCGGCTGGGCAATATCACTCGATAGCACTTAAATCTGATGGCACATTGCTTAGTTGGGGATTTGATGGTTTTGGTCAACTGGGCAATGGCGGCACAAACACCAGTCAAGCTACACCCGTAGCTGTTGTTGCCGCAAGCAACATTGTGGCAATAGCGGCTGGGCAATTTCATTCGTTGGCATTAAAATCTAACGGGACACTACTGAGCTGGGGTTACGATGGCTTTGGTCAACTTGGTGATGGCGGCACAAACACCGATCAACCAACGCCCGTAGTTGTTTTTGGTGCGAATAACATTGTGGCGATAGCCAGTGGTGCTTTGCACTCGTTGGCACTTAAATCTGACGGCACGCTGCTCAGTTGGGGTTATGATGCCTTCGGCGAACTTGGTGATGGCGGCACGAACACCAATCAAGCCATACCCGTAGCTGTTTCTGGCGCAAGCAACATTGTGGCGATAGCGGCTGGCGAAATACATTCATTGGCACTTAAATCTGACGGCACGTTGCTCAGTTGGGGTGGCGATGCCAATGGTCAACTGGGTGACAATATCACCAACAATGAACAACACACCCCTATAGCTGTTCTGCTCGGCATAAACTTAATTCGTCTGCCCTAACATTTTCCTGGCTCGAGACAAACCATCTCGAGCCACAACCTTCAGTTTTTTGTGGGGTATTGCCTAAACAATCTGTTGTTCATCGACTGATTTGAACTCGAGCCTGATTTGAGACGGAATTTATTTGTTCGGTAACGGATGTGTTGTGATAGGTTCGAGCCTGATTTTAATTTTAGTTGCCACTCGAGATTCCATCTCTCACGCTTTAACCCTTATAGTGTTGTGATATGGACTCCAGGGTGGTGAGGTTTTAATGCAGACGTTCTCGCAGTACGCTGCCACGCGTCCACTTCGATCATCCTCGAGTGGCACGGCAATTGGTGCGGGTACGGCTGTTGCCGAAAGCATCCAAACCTTTGCGGGTGTGGACGTGGTGACCGGAATGCCCGTGATTGTCTACACCATGCCCGAGCAACCGCCCAGTGTGCCAGAGGTCATCAATGAAAGCATTCCTATGGTGCTCGAGACTGGAATGCAGGGTGAAACGGGTTTTGTGGTCGTCTCGAGCGCCCCTGGGTATTTGCCATTGCGCCTTGGGTTATCCCAAGTACGGCTCGAGTGGTTGACCCGCGTCAGCGCCAAAGCCTTGTCCGACGCACATGATGGTGGTTTGGTGCATGGCGATTTCAACCCGAACCATTTTTTTGTCCAGGGCGACCATTTGCTGCTCGAGGGTTGGGGTTTGAATTGGCAAGACACCCAAGCCGATTTCACCCCGCCCGAAGGTCAAGGTACGGCGTCAGCCGATGTCTTCGGCTGGGCGCGAACCATGCAGGCTTTCGGCAAAGGCGATCCGCGAAAGTTACTTGACGGTGAAATGGGACGCCTGATCGGGCATTGCCTCAATCCCAAACCTCAAGAACGCCCAACCGCGCTCGAATTGGTGATTGCGCTCGAACAGGTGATCGGCAAGAAAACCCTGAAACCCGAAGTCAAAACCGTACATTTGGATCAACAAGGTGATTCGGCAATCAAATCTGAAAAACCCGAAAACACACTGCTGGTGGTCACAGAAACGCTCGAGACACCAAACCGTCAATCTCCAGAGCCTTTAAAGCTCGAACCAATCCAAACTTTTGATCCCTCTCCGATTGATGAGGGTGTAAAAATCATCGCCGTTGGCAAAGCTCCAGAAACCGTCCAAATTGGTGAGGCGCAAGCCCATGCTGACTCAGCGCCATTGAATACACCAACGCCGCTCGAGAATCCAGCTCTTGTCACGCAAGCAGTTCTCGAGCCAAACAGCGCGCCCCAACCAGAACACGACCTGCGCGAACCAGAAAACCTTGCCGCAGACGAACCCGACATTGTGCCAAGTATTCGCCCCGAACACGAACCCGTGTCCTTGCCAAGTAATAATGGCAACATCGAGCCAGGTGTGGTGATCTACAAAGACGGAAAACCGCTTGGCGATACCATCCGTGTGGGCTTTGAAGACGATGATTCCTGGCGAAGTGTCAAACGTTACGAGCGCCCAAAAGCCAACCCGCTGATTTTACCAATTTCACTGGTCATTGCGGTGCTGCTTGGAATTCTTGCCATTGTTTTACTGACCCGAAAAGCCCCGCCAGCCACAACG
>JANLWR010000508.1:0-3982 GCA_031364625.1 Deinococcales bacterium
CTTTTCGGGCAAGTTCTGGAGGCGTTTGAAAATCTCCAAACTCGACAGGGGGCTTGGGGGCAAGCAAGGTCATAAACGAACCAAACCTTCAACTTGTCCAGCTTCCTGAATCACCCGTGCATACTGCAATCGCCATTGTAAGGCGTTGGAAATCGTCAAATACCCTTGTACTGGTGGTTTCTCGAGCAACTCGAGCGCAATCTTTTCGGCTTCGATGTCATCGAGTGGTAAATTGCGGTCAAACATTAGGGCGACCAAATCTTCTTTGTTACCTTGGGCTTGAATTGTCTCGCGCAATAACCGTGTGGTTGTGAAATCGGCTGTGCGTTCTGCCACAACAAAAACAGTGTGCATCATATTGAGGTTTGAAGTTTTGCGTTTTTGGTCGTCGGTTTTTTCGTAGACAAACACCAACAATGAATACCCTAAACCAAAGATTTTTTGCCGTGCCGAACGAAACGGACAGGACGATTGAGGTTGGGTCACGCTGGTCACTTTGATGTCCACATTGATCGAGGGCAAGTCTATGCCTTTAGCAGCATTTCCTCGAGTGAACGTGTACCGCTCGAACAAGTGATTGACAAATTTTGCTTCAATATGTGTCCCAACTGCTTTACCGTCTGTCACACCGTACAGGCTGGATTCATGAACCAATGATTGCGCGGTGGCGAATTGCTTCGCTTCTGTTTGCAATAAATCAAGGGTTAATTCTGAACGCATCGAGATTAGTTTACCCTCGAGCTTGCTTGAAGTGTCGTGTATCAATATGACTCGAGGTTTAACCGTGCCAAGCGTAATAATTGCCTTGCCAAAACGCATGGGCAAAGGTTGGATCATCTATCCAAGGGAATTTCTCGAGCGTCGCCGTTTTGACTTCAATCTCGGTCAGTTCTCCAGCATAGGATCGTTCGGACAAAGCAAAAATCAAGCTTGATGCCGCACTGCAAATGGCGTTCAGTTGCTCGAGTTGTGCGACTGAAAAGCCAGGAAGTTGTTCTTGCAAGCGCTCCATTATCGGAATTGTCCCGCGAGGTCCCCAAATCAGCGATTCCTCGAGTGCCAAGTTTAACGTGCTTGCCTCAAATTCCATGATGCCAAGATTCTAATTGATTCTCGAGTTTATGCTTATTTCGCCCAGTCCATCGCGTCTGGCGGGGTAAACCTCGAGTTCAATTCGATGGTTTTGCCCGTTTTGGCGCTTTCATTGGTGGCTTCCAGAATCTCGACCACGTGCGCGGCGTGAGCACCTGTAACCCTCGAAACTCTGTTGTCTTTGATGGCGTCACTAAAATCTTGTAGTCCTCGCGCCCAGTCAATGCCGACAGTTGCTTCTCGAGCCAGTGGCACAGGTTGGTAATCCTCACCGAATTCGGCGTAATCAAGACCCGATGTTGCCGAGAACCACGAGTGCAAATGTATTGATCCGATATCGCCGTGAAATTCGATGCCTTCGCCTTGACGGGTCTTGTTTGAGACGTAAAAATCGGCAGTCAGGCGTACCAATACACCGTTCGGGAACTCGAGATTGACCACGTAAAAATCTGGGGCTTCGATGGTGAAGGCTTGACCGTCTTTGGTGACGCGGTTTGGTTTTAAAGTTTTGGCAAAGGCAGTCAATCTTGAAGCTGGTCCGAACAATGCCGTGATCACCGCGAGCGGGTAGACGCCAACGTCGAGCATCGGTCCGACGGCATAAAACGGCGCTGGGTTGGGATGCCAACTTTCGATGCGTCCGTGGTTTACTTCGGCGTAAACCACGCGCACATCACCGATTTTGCCCTCGCGGATCAGTTTCATGGCGGTTTGCTGGGCTTCGCCCAGGAAGGTGATCGGTGCACCCGCCAGTTTTAAACCTTTGGCGGCGGCAAGTTCGACCAGTTCGTTCGCCTCAGCGCTGACGAGTGCCAACGGCTTTTCGCTGTAGACATGTTTCCCAGCCTCGAGTGCTTTTTTAATGACTTCGTAATGCGCCCCAAAAATCGTTAAATTCACCACCAGTTCAACGTTTTCGTCTGCCAGCAATGCCTCGAGACTCTCGTAAGCTTTCCCGCCGTGTTCACTGGCAAAAGCTTGCGCTCGAGCGGTGTCAATGTCCGAAAATCCGAGCAGCTTGAGGCTGGGGTGTTGTTTGATGTCTTTGCTGTAAGGTCCTGCAATGTTCCCGCATCCGACAATGGCAATGTTCATGGGTTCTCCTTTTGGTCAACCTCGAGTTTTAATTTCCAAGCCACGCTTTGAGCATGTTGGTACTACCGATCACGTCTTGGGTTGGGTCGTGATGTTCTGGTTCGTGTTCGATGCCAATACCGCCTTGATACCCAATCTCGAGAATCGTTTTTGCGCAGGCTTGAATGTCCACAATGCCATCACCAAATTTGCAGGTCTCGTGTGCGCCCACGGATTTGATGTCTTTGAGGTGAACGGCAAGCAAGTGCTCTTTTAATTCCGTAATGGCTTGAGAAGCGTCAAAACCTTGTGTTCCCCACCAGCCAGTATCACAAGCCGCACCAACAAAACCGTCTGAGCCATCACCAATCAATTCCAATACTTCACTGGCGGTTTTTTCTGGATGATTCTCGAGTCCCAATTTGACGTTGTGATGCTTTAAAATCGCGATCACTTCGCTACGTTTTTCGGTCAATATCGGCGCACCGCCCGCAATTATACTTGCGCCAACGGCGTTGGCGACACCGCAAAAACCTTCAACCTGCTCGAGCGTGCCGCACCAAGCGGCGAGGCTGGGTACGCTTAATCCGTGGGTTTTTAAAGTCTCTCGGGCAATTTCGAGGTGCTCTAGGCTTGCCCATGCGGGGTTGAGGTGAGCGCCCCAAAGGTCGATTGCTTTAAATCCCATGTTTTTGACTTCCAGCAGCATCGCATCGAATCTGGTTTGGAACGTCTCGAGCGGTGAGAAGAAAGCTTGGGTGGCGGTGTCACCCCGCATCCAACCTTCGGTCATGTTGTAACCAAGTTCGCGGGCGACAAAATTGGCGCTGATAAATGAAATCGTGTTCATGGTTTCCTCCTCCAAATAAAAACCCCAAGATTGACTTGGGGTTTCAAACTTAAAGCTCGAGATTCGCAAATATTTCGATTTGTGAAATATTCATTCGTTGGACTGTAATGGCATACCTTTGAGACATCAGTCGAGCACACTACCTTTTAAAAATTGTTGATAGAACTTCCCCGAACTTTTGATCGTGCGCACTTGGGTTTCAAAATCCACATGAACAATGCCAAAGCGCCTGGAATACCCTTCAGCCCATTCAAAATTGTCCATCAAAGACCAGGCGAAATAACCCATTAACGGCGCACCTTGTTTGACCGCCGCGCTCGAGGCTTCCAGATGAAGCTCGAGGTACTTGCGGCGCTTCTCGTCGTTGACTTGACCACCGATCATGGTGTCGTCGTAACACGAACCGTTTTCGGTGATGTAAACCTCTTTGGCTTGGTAATCTGATCCCAAACGCAGGGCAAGTTCGGTCAACCCTTCAGGGTAGATTTCCCAATCAAAATCGGTGCGATCATTATCAGATTTTACAAATTCAAATCCATTCTCTGCCTCTGGATTGTGTTTCACCAAGTGACGAATGTAGTAATTCACGCCAATAAAATCTGTTGGGACGGCTATCTTATCCAGATCACCAGTTTGAACATCGGGTCTGGATTCGGCTAAAATCTCCAAACTGTCTGTCGGATAACCGCGTCCGTACAATGGGTCTAAATACCAACGGTTGCTGAAACCATCCAAGCGTTTTGCCGCTGCCTGATCCTCGCTCGAGTCGGTCAGGGCATGAACGGGCCACAAATTTAAGGTGATGCCAACGCTTGCATCTTTGACGTTTTCACGAATGATTGGCACGCTTAAACCGTGCGACAAGAGCAGGTGATGCGAGGCTTGAATTCCTTTTTTAAGATCGCTGATGCCTGGGGCAAAATGACCAACCTGATAACCCAAGTAAGCCGTGCACCAGGGTTCGTT
>JANLWR010000564.1:0-5347 GCA_031364625.1 Deinococcales bacterium
CTGGCGGGGTTTGAATTTGCCGACTCTGGCGAGGTGAAATTGCGCGGGCAAGATGTGACGCAGCTTCCGCCCAACCAACGCAACGTCAACACGGTGTTTCAAAATTACGCGCTCTTTCCGCACATGAGCATTTGGGACAACGTGGCGTTTGGTCTGAAAATGCGCAAAGTTGCGGCTTTGGAGATCAACTCTCGAGTTGAGAAGGCACTCGAGACGGTCGAAATTGCCAGCAAAGCTCGCAACAAGCCCGCACAGCTCTCGGGTGGTCAGAGGCAACGCGTGGCGCTCGCCAGGGCGATTGTCAACGAACCTCAAGTCTTGCTGCTCGACGAGCCGCTCTCGGCGCTTGATCGCAAGCTTCGCGCCAACCTTCAAGTGGAGTTGATGCGTCTGCAATCAAGGCTTGCCATGACCTTTATTTTTGTCACGCACGATCAAGAAGAGGCGCTGACCATGTCAGACCGTTTGGCGGTCATGAACCGAGGCGTGATAGAACAACTCGGACGCCCCGAAGAAATGTACGAACATCCCGCCAACGCTTACGTGGCAAAATTCTTAGGCTCAAGCAACACCATTGCCGCCACCGTGATCGCGCCTTGCAGGGTCAAAACCGCCTTTGGTGAACTCGAGACCGAATGCGACCTGCCCGCTTCGGGGGACGTGCTGCTGGCAATTCGACCAGAAAAAATCAGTCTTTCCAGAACCCAAAGCTCGAGCGTCAATACCATTGCCGTCAAAATCACCGACGAGATTTACTCGGGTGCGATGGACGCCTACCGCGTCAAAACCAGCGACGGCACAGAACTCGAGGTCAGCGCCATGAACATCGGCGAGGTGATGCTCGATTTTGAAACCGGCGAAACGCTGTACGCCAGCTTTCCCAAACACAAATTGATTCTGCTCGAGTCTCACACCAAGGCGGAATCGTTATGATTAAACCAACAACCAAACAAGGTACGGCATCAACCACTGTCGGGGGTGAAGTTCTCAACCGCGTTCAAGTGCTGGCTCGAGCCGCCCTGACCGCCGGACCCGGTGTGCTTTGGATCACGGTTTTCTTGGTGATTCCAAGCATCATCTTGCTGGCGTTCTCGTTTCTCTCTCGAGATGATTTGGGTGGCGTGACCCAACCGTTCACGCCCGACAATTACGTGCGCTTTGCCGGTTGGGACATTCTGGGTTTTGACCCCGTGTACTTGCAAATTCTGGGACGCACCGTGATGGTATCACTGGTCACAACACTGTTTTGCGTGGTGCTGGCGTACCCCGTCGCCTTTTTTATTGCCGCCCACGGACCAAAAGGACGCAACACCTGGTTAACGCTGGTGATTGTCTCGTCCTGGACAAACCTGGTCATTCGCACTTACGCCTGGATGATCGTCTTTTCACCAGGCACACCCGTCACCGAATTTGCCAGAATATTGGGCTTGGTGAAAGCTGGCGATGGTCTGTATCCCAGCGATTTTGCCGTGTACTGGGGCATGGTCAACACCTATTTACCCTTTATGGTCTTGCCCCTGTACACCGCCGTCGAACGCGTGGACTGGAGCTTATTGGAGGCGGCACAAGATTTGTACGCCAGCAAAATTCAGGCTTTTATTCAAGTCTTGCTGCCGCAAACCCTGCCCGGCTTGGTCGCCGCCATCATTCTGACCGCCATTCCAGCACTTGGCATGTACGTCGTGCCAGATTTGCTCGGCGGCGCAAAAGTAAGCCTGATTGGTAACAGCATCGCGCAACAATTCGGGACGTCCAGGGATTGGCCATTTGGGGCAGCCATCAGCTTTTTGGTCATGGGTTTGACGCTGCTGGTCTTGTACCTGTACGCCCGTCGCGCCGGCGAGGAAGGAATGCGTGATCTGCTGTGAACCGCGAACGCCTTCAACGCCCCGTCTCGCCAGGGTTGCGCCTGATTTCGTATGCGGTCATGGCGTTCTTGTACATTCCCATTCTGGTGATCGTGATTTTTTCGTTTAAGAATTCCAAATACGGCGTGGACTTCCAAATTGCCCAACCGCTTTTTAAATGGTACGGTTCGCTCTTCGAGAACGACCAGATTTTAAACGCCGCCGAAAACACCATGATTGTTGGGATTATCAGCACTTTCATCAGCACCATTCTGGGCAGTTTGCTGGGATACGGCTTGCACCGTTACAAGTTCCCAGGCTCGAGGTTGTTCGCCTGGCTGATGTACATTCCAGTGGTGACACCCGATATCGTCATGGCAATTTCATTGCTTTTGATGTACGCCGCACTGCGCAATTTTCTACCCATTTTTGAACCCAGTTTGTTCACCATGATTATCGCGCACATCACCTTCCAGATCAGTTTTGTCGCCATCGTCGTGCGCTCGAGGCTGGCGGGTTTGGACAATGCACTCGAGGAAGCCGCCCGAGACTTGTACGCCAACGCCTGGCAAGCCATTCGATTTATCGTTTTGCCTCTTGCAACCCCAGGCATCCTGGCTGGCGCACTGCTTGCATTTACCCTGTCAATTGACGATTTTGTGATCTCGTACTTCACCAGTGGACCCACCTCTGGCACGCTGCCAATCTGGATTTACACCACCGTCAAACGCGGCATCACGCCCGACATCAACGCCCTCAGCACAATTATTGTGCTGTTGACCATGATTGCCGTGGCGGCATCGAATTTGTTGCAACGGAACGCAAAGGAATAACCGTAGGGGATGGTCTGAGACCATCCTCTACAAGAATCTTTCATCTCAGATGCAGCCCAATGCGGTAAAGTTCTGCATTGCTCGAGGAAGTTTAAGGGGTTTGTGATGAAAAAACGATTTGTGCTGGCAGGATTGTTCGCAGCCGCAACCGCTATAATCTCGAGCGTGGGCGTGATGGGTCAAAAACGCACCCTGAGTTTGTTTATCTGGTCTGAATACATTGACCCCGCCATCGTCAAAGCCTTCGAGAAAAAAACAGGCGCGAAAGTCAATATCTCCTTGTACGAGAGCATGGAAGACATGCTGGCAAAACTCGAGCAGGGTGGCACGAAACAATACGATGTGATCGTGCCGAGCACCTACGCTATAAAGACCTTGATCGGCAAAAAACTGGTGCAGCCGCTCGAGCTGGCAAAAATCACGAATTACAAGAATTTGTCAAGGCGTTTTGTCAACCCCAATTACGACCCCGGCAACAAGTACACGGTGGCGTACCAGTGGGGCACAACGGGCATTGGCTACCGCAAGGACAAGGTTAAAAATTTTGATAAATCCTGGAGCTTGTTGTTTGACCCCAAAAAGCAACAAGGTCCGTTTGTCATGCTCGACGACATGCGCGTGATGCTGGGCGGCGCACTGCGTTACTTGGGATACCCACAAAACGACATCAACTTGGATCATTTGAAAGAGGCTGGAAAACTGGTTCAAGAAGCCAAAACTCGAGCTTTGGGTTTTGACGGCTCGCCCGGTGGGAAGAATAAATTGTTGGGCGGGCAAGCCACCGCCGCCGTGATTTACAACGGCGAAGCCGCCAGGGGCATTCGGGACAATCCCAACCTTGGATATTTTCTGCCCAAAGAAGGCACCGAAATTTGGGTGGACAGCCTGATGATGACCTCGGGAGCGCCGAATAAAGACTTGGCAACGCAATTTATCAATTACATTCTGGACGCCAAAGTGGGTGCGCAACTGAGTGACTTCAATCAATTTGGCAGCCCCAACGAAGCGTCCAAAGCCTTCATGAGCAAAGCCGACGTCAAAAACACCGTGATTTACCCCGACGATGTTGACATGGCAAAACTCGAGTTTACCGCCGACATTGGCGCGAACCTGAAACTGTACGACGCGGTTTGGACGAAAATCAAAGCCAGATAAAACCAATAAATACCCAACAGGCGACCCACTCGAGTCGCTTGTTTTTTGTCACTCGAGTCTGAACAATGGGATTCTTGCAACATTGAAAAGCCAGATCAAAACGCTGTCAAGCACATGCTTCAATTGATTCATGTGAAGGGTCTAATCATGTGGATGCTAGACTAAAATTCATGTTACGCAAATCCATTCTGATCCTCACCATTGCCCTTTCCTCGAGCGCCTTTGCCACACCATTAACGCGTTATTTCCCAGACAACGCGCTGGGTGTGATTGAAGCCAAAGATTTACAAGAATCCGTGACGCAAATGGGTTCGTTTTCCGAAGACACCCAACAATTCTTGGGAACATTGCTGAATGAGGCGCTCTCGAGTCAGATGGGTAAGGATTTAGAAATTCCAGGCTTATTAAAAGACCTGACGGTGCGCACCATGATAGCTTCGATTCGTGACGTTGCGGTTTCTGCCTACAGCGTGGGCGGCAGCCCAGAGTTTCTGGCAGTGGTTCGCATGACGCCCAAAAACTTGATCGTCAACAGCTTCACCAACTCGTTTAACGAAGCCCTGAAACGCACCAACGCCAAAGACAAATTCCGCGAGGGCAATTACCTGGCAACCCTGTCTGACGGCATGGCGGCGGGCATCGGCAACAACTTATTTTACCTCTCGAGCAACAAAGACCTGCTGCGCGGTTACTTGAAACGCCTTAATGGACAGGTTTTACCAGTCCTGGTGGGCAACCCAGCTTACCAAGCCGTCAGCACCGTCACTGGTGATGGTTTTTTCAAGACAACCATTCATTACTCGGCGCTGGCGCAATTGCTCGGGCGCGACAAAAGCATTCCCCAAAACGTGCTGGCAATCTTAAAGACCTTAAACGTCAGCAGCAGCGTCTCGAGCATCGTTGAAGACGGTTTGGAAACTCGAGGCGTCACGCAATTAAACCCAAACGGTGGCGATGCGGCATTGTACAAATTATTGACTTACACCCCAAGCAAGCTCGAGTTGCTGCAAGACCTGCCTAGCTCTGCGCCAACAGCCAGCGTGTTTGCTACCGACACCAACGGTTGGATGGATTACTTGCAAACATGGTTGCCTGAAATGGAGTTGAGCCAGCAAGAGCAAAAAGATGTGATCGATATTTTTGCCAAACTCAAATCCCGTCTCGGCAACGAATGGGGCGTGGTAAACGGCAATATTCCCAACAGCAGTTCACTTGCCTCGAGCCTTGGACTGGATACCATTAGTGCATCGGCGCTGGGTTTGTTGGGTTCAGGCTTTCTGAGTGATCTTTTCAGCCCAAATTCTGAAACGGTTTTTTACGCCAAAACCCAAGACGGCGCAGTGGTGTTAAACGACCTCGAGACTGCGTTAAAAGAGGCGCTGACCAAAACCAGTACAGACCCCAACGATGTGCCCCCAACTGTCGAGCGCAAAACCATGAGCGGTTTTGACTCGCTCACCATCACCCAAACACAAGGGGAGGGCGAGCGAAGCCGGACGCTCGAGATTTCAA
>JANLWR010000607.1:0-1690 GCA_031364625.1 Deinococcales bacterium
CCCGCGTCTTCTTTGACGGTCATGTCGGTGTGGAAAACAACTTTCAACTCACCTTTTGCACCTTTGACGGTCACAAGACCGTCGTTGATGTTGGCGGTGACACCCTTTGGCAGGGGAATGGCTTGACGACCAATGCGGCTCATTACCACACCTCGCAAATCACTTCGCCACCAACACCGATTTTGCGGGCGTCACGGTCTACCATGAGTCCCTTCGAGGTTGAGACGATGGCGATACCCAAGCCCGCACGAATTTTCGGCAGGTTCTCGGAATTGACGTAAGCACGACGACCAGGACGGGAAATGCGCTTGATGCTTTTGATCACAAGCTCGCGTTTCGCGCCGTATTTTAAACCAATGCGGATTGCATCAAAACCACTCTCGAGCTTGACGCGCTCGACGGATTTGACGTAACCCTCGGCTTCGAGGATTTTAGCGATTTGCTCTTTGAACTTGGAGGCGGGAACATCCACGCTCTCCTTGTGCCCGCTGTTCGCGTTGCGAATTCGGGTGAGCATATCTGCGATGGGGTCTGTCAACATTAGGACTCCTTGGAAGTTTTTCGTTTTCCTGATGGACGGTATCGCCCGAACTCGAGCGACCGTATCCGTCAAGCTTTAGCGACGGACTGTTTCTACCAGCTTGCTTTTTTCATACCTGGCAACTCGCCTTTGTGGGCTTGTTCGCGGATGCAAATACGGCACAGACCGAAGAAGCGATAAACGGCGTGTGACCGTCCGCAGCGTTGGCAACGCGTGTATTCTTGCACCTTGAACTTACCGGGGCGCGATGCTTTGACCCGCAATGAAGTTTTCGCCATAATTTCCTTTACTGACCGTTTGGGGTCTTATTTCTTACTTACGGAAGGGGAAACCGAGTCCCTCGAGCAACGCACGTCCCTCTTCGTCGGTGTTTGCGGTGGTGACGATGGTGACATCAAAACCACGGGTCGCTTCGACCATGTCGTAGGTAATCTCGGGGAAGACCAGTTGTTCTTTGATGCCGAGGTTGTAATTGCCCCGACCATCAAAGCTGCTCGGGTTGATGCCACGAAAATCGCGGATTCGAGGCAGGGCAATGTGAATCAGCTTCTCGAGGAAGGTGTACATGCGAACGCCGCGCAACGTGACTTTAAGACCGATTGGCATTCCCGCACGGATTTTAAAGTTTGAAACGCTTTTCTTGCTCTTGGTGACAATCGGTTTTTGCAACACGATGAAACCGAGTTCCTTGGCGGCTTTGTCCATGACTTTGGAATCGTCTTTGGCTTCGCCGACGCCTTGGTTGACGACAACTTTCTCGAGTCTCGGCACTGCCATGGGTGAGGAGTAATTAAAGCGCTTCATCAAATCCTCGCGGACTTGAGTGTTATAGTGATTTTTTAAGCTTTCAATCGCCATATCAATAGTCCTTTACTTGAGGTTGTCTTCGATGACGGCATCGCACTTTTTGCAGTAACGAACTTTCTTGTCCGCAACGGTTTTGAATGCCAAACGGGTGGTTTTGCCACAGCTTGGGCAGACAAGGAGTGCTTTGGAGGCATGAATCGGAGCTTCAAACTTTTCAAAACCACCGCGTTGGTTGTCTTGGGTTGGTTTGATGGCTTTGGTCACGATGTTGATACCTTCGACAATAATGGTGCTCTTCTTGGGTTGAACGCGCAAGACACGACCTGTCTTGTTGCGGTCTTT
>JANLWR010000639.1:0-2520 GCA_031364625.1 Deinococcales bacterium
GGAGGCGGCTTACGAGGGCGCACTGTTAGCCGTCGGTAAAGCCCTGGAAGCCCGTGACCTCGAGACTTCGGATCACACGGAACGCGTGGCGCAACTTGCCGAACGCATGGCGAAAGCCTTAAACCTGAATGAGGGCGAAATCCGTGCGATTCGTTGGGGTGCGTACCTTCACGATGTCGGAAAATTTTCGATCCCAGACACGATTTTGCACAAACAGGGCGCACTGACCTTAGAGGAACGCAACTTCATTCAAACCCATCCTTTTGTCGGCTACAACTTGATTCGCACCATCCCATTCTTGCCCGAAAGCAGCCGCAGCATCGTGCTGCACCACCACGAACGCTGGGATGGACGCGGCTATCCAAACGGACTGAAAACCGAAAGCATTCCCCTGTCCGCACGCATATTTGCCGTCTGCGACGTGTTTGATGCCTTAAGTCACAAAAGAATTTACAAAGAAGCCATGAGCCTGACTGACACCATGCTCGAGTTACGGATGAGTGCCGAAAATGGGCATTTGGAAGCAAGATTGGTGCAATTGCTCGAGGATTTGATTGGCTCTGACATGCAATTGCGCGATTTTATGCTGTCCAACTCGAGGTTGAACACCAATGACTCGAGATTGAATTAAAAGTAGTGCGAAGTTGGCTTCATTTCGCTCGAGGCATTCGCCAGAAAGCATAAACGTGTGGAAAGCAGTCAGGGTTTGACGGTTGGATTCAACCGAACATGAGACACCTCATAGTCCCGTTGCACTACCTTTGAAGAAGATGGCTGCGCTCCCCTTCTAAACAGAATCCCAGTTTTCGTATCTACATAAAATCTGCTTTCCTGATACTGTTCACGTCCCTTTCCGCCAGCAGTGCCTGGATCAAGAAATGTATAAAATACACGTCCATCTGGTTCATAATTGCGCCCAATAATGACTACAAAATGACCGGTGACCGGATCGTTTTCTGGGTTGGCAGGATGTCCAAAACTGACCCCTACCAATACCCGCAAATTTTGGTTGAGTAAGCGGTCAATGTATGCCAGCGCCTGAGCAGCCTTGATAGGATTGGCTTTAATCCTGCCAGCGCTATTATCAGCTTTGCCAATTGACACCATGATTCGAGCATCCCGATCTCGAGTCATTTGTTGGTTTTTGGACATATTTTGATTGCACATCACCACGCAGGCTTTTAAACACGCCTCTTGCTGTTCTTCCTTTGGGAACTGTCGATCAAACTGGCTGACAAAAGTGGTCAAGATTTTTTGAATGACCTGATCCGTTTTGCTGACCTTCAAACCTTGCAAAGGATCGAGACGTGGGCGCTCCTCAGCTCGGACTTGAAAACGTGGAATGGTTTCAGCCCTCGCGGTGCCAGAAAACCAGCCGATGACCGTCGCCAATACACCCAAAAAGGAGGATCGCTTCAGATTCTGGCTTATCCTACGTTCCTGAAGGAATTTTCTTGGGACAATCGGTTGCTGCTGAGAAGCCTGATATTGGTTTGTGGCTAAGACTGTACGACGAGATGCCGGTTGTGAATCTGCAAGCGTTTTTGCCCGAGCAACCTGAGCCAGAAGCTGCCTGTGATTTGGCAATGAAATCATAGGCTGACGTGCCGCTGTGCCGCTCTGGTGGGTTCGATGCGTTGCCTGAATCCCACTGTCGTGAGCTTTTTTGGCAAAGTGCAATGCTTGAGCCGTGTGGTTGATATTACTCCGATGTCCAAAATCCACCCCAGAACGGTGAAATCCAGCATTGTGGTTGGGTTGATGCGTCGAGGATGGGTTCACGCCGACATTGTGACTCGAGCTTGGGCGATGACCCAGATGGGATTGACCGTGCTTGTCAATTCCAGGAGTCGGTCCAATTCGATGAGAATAAGTAGTTTGGTGTGGTCTACGTCCGTTGTTCGAATGGTGGTTGCCAGTGTGAGGTGCTGAATTAACAAATGGAAACCGAGGACTTGGAGGTTGTATGTAAATAATATTAGTGGCAGGTCCTGATGTTATGGAATACGGATGCCCCCCAACCCTGCCGTGGGTCACGACTCGATGTTTTATGTCTTTTAAGAATTTATCCATGAGTGCCTTCAGATGCATCCTTGGTTCTCTGACCAAGTTCGATCAAATCGTCTAGGACAGCCACATTTACGTTGAGTTTGTCTGCTGCCATGAACAAGGACTCAAGCTTGGCATCGTTTTCTTCACAAAATGCCGCAAGCGAGGGTTGCTCAAGCGACAGCGGTGCACTGACAACATTTTGAAGCCATAGGGTCATGGCAAATCGCAACCGATCTGGAGTAAGTTCGAGTCCAGCAAACATTTCACACAGTTCTTGCCGAAGATTTTCGGCGTGTTTACGCAGTGCAAGTTGAAGTTTGCCACCGTAATGTTGCTCTACCATTTCGGCAGCCTTTATCCAAAGTTTAAGGGTCTGCTGTGCCTGGTCTAAACTTAGACCATGACGTTCAAGCACCAAAAGGATGGTCTGTGTTCCGCGACTATTTAGATCATGAGTTACCAGATGTG
>JANLWR010000653.1:0-2535 GCA_031364625.1 Deinococcales bacterium
TCGAGTTCGGCTTTGGCTTCATTTAACCTGCGGTTTTCGGCAAAGGTCTCCCCTGTCGTATCCCGTCCTTTGCCGCCAGTGACCGCACCGCCCGCCTCTAAGAGTTCACCCTCGAGCGTCACCAGCCTTGGACGGTTTGAATGCTTTTTGGCAAGTTTGAGGGCAATGTCCAGATTTTCGATCACCAGCGTATCGCCCAGCAACGTGTCCACCACGATACGGTAATCGGACTGAATCAGATCGGCGGCAAATCCCAGCACGCCTTTTTCACTGACGATTGGTGTTTCTCGTCTCGGACGCGCCCGCAGAATCTCGAGCGGCAAGAAGGTGGCACGACCACCAATGCGCTTCAAGTGTTCGATCACGGCTTTGGCAACCTCGCCGTTGTGCACCACAATCTGTTCGATGCGCCTTCCCAAAGCTGCGCCCAATGCGGTCTCGAGGTGTTCTGGTACACTGATTAAATCGGCGACCGGTCCAATGATGCCTTCAATTTTAGAATTTAAGGCTTTGCGCGGACCTTCGGACAAATTGGCTCGGGATTGACGGGTCGCCTCAAGGCGTGCAAATTCTTTTTGAATTGGGGTTCGTGCCGCGCGTAATTCTGCGGCTCGAGTGCCGTTTTCAGAAATTCGGCTGGACACCACACCCGATTCGCGTTCGAGTTTGTCGAGCATTTTGTTGGAGGCTTCAAACTCGGCTCGAGCGTCGTCAGCTTGGTTGTGCGCGTGTTGCAATTGGGTTTTGATGGTTTCAAGCTCGATCTGACAAGAGTTGAACTCATGCAAAATCGTTTCGCGCTCGGCGGTCATGGCGGCCAGTTTCTCGCGGCGCTGACTGCTTTCTTGTAATTCTGAATCGCGTTTTGTGCGGGCTTCGCCGTAATTTTTTCTGGCTTGCAATTCTTGTCTCTCAAAATCACGAAGTTCTAAACGTGCATCATCGAGCGCTTTCTCAAGTGTGGAAAGGTTCTCCTCGGGCGAATTCGGTGGGATTGGAGGCTCGAGCAAAGCCAGGTTTTGTTGCTCCAACTCCAAGTTTTGTTGTTCTCGTACCAAACCGTGAAGGTTGGAATCGGCGGCACTGGCACGTTCGCGCAGTGCCTTGGCTTGCCCTTGAAGTCGTTCAACTTCGGCGCTGCGGCTGGCAAACTCGAGTTGTCTGGTTTCACGGTTTAAACGGGTTTGCTCTAAACCTGCGGCTGCATTTTGAATGCTCAGTGACGCCAAATCAGACACCGTTTGGGTTTCCAGACTTTCTTTCTCGAGCACCGCAATTTCATCCGTCAGCGTCCGAATGCGGTGACGTTGAATGGCAGCCTCGAGGGTTTTGATTTCCAAGTTGAAGCTCGCCGCCTCGAGCGCTGCAGCCGCTTCCTTCTCGAGCTTTGCCACGCGCTGTTTGACCTCGAGGGTTAAATCCATCGCCCGTTCCAAGTGCAGTTTGGCTTGCTCGAGCCTTTCGATGCTTTGGGCGCGGCGGTGTGTGGCACGTGACAAGCCTGCTGCCTCCTCGAGATAACCGAGCATCGTTTCGGGGTTTGCGCCGATCACCGCGCCAATTTCGCCCTGTCCGACAACGGCAAGCCCGCCAGGTCCAAGCCCAGAGCCGCGCAGCACATCATGTAAATCCCGAACCCGAATTGTTTTGCCAGCCAGCTCGAGGTCGCTGTCACCGTCACGGTACAAGCGCCGAGCGATGTTGAGGTTCGCACCCTCAAATTGCTCGAGTTCGAGTTCGACTTCTGCCATGCCGAGCGGGGCTTTGCCCAAAGAGCCGTGAAAAATCAATTCGGTGCTTTCGCGCACCCGCAATTCCCTGGTTCGGGCGGTATGCGACGCCCAACGGATGCCTTCAATCACGTTGGATTTACCAGAGCCGTTCGGTCCAATCACCGCATTGACTTTGGGGTGAAACTCGAGCCTGACTTTTTCGCCGAATGATTTGAAACCTTGTATGGTGACAGAACGAACCCGCACGCTCACGAATCAACCACCACGGCATTCTTTGAGGGTAAAAGGGTTCTGTGTGCTCAGGTGTCCACCGATTGTTTCGACGCGTTTGCCAGCCTCGAGAAACTGCACGTTCTTGACATCTTTGAGGTCAAGTAAACTGTTTGCCAAACCGCAATACAGCAGCAATTCGCCGTTGCTGCCAAGTTGAATCGAACGCCAGACTTTGGGAACACTGACAAAAACGGTGTCTTTACGCGCAAACACCACGGGTTTTTGCACGTCCAAACCCGACAAACTGCTGGGGAAAGGACTGAACGATTCCTTGGATTCGGGTCCGGAAAACCACTCGTTGACCGTGCGGCTGGCTCGCGTGGTCAGGGCATCATTTTCAAGCCTTGCGTTGCGGGTCTCAATCACAAATCGTTTGGCATCCAAACTCGAGTAATACATTTTCATCTCGAGCTGAATATCGCCTTTTTCTTGTGCTCCCGTTAAAGACGGATCAAGTTCGACCGTGACGGGTTGCAATTGCGAGCCGCGAATCAAAAACATGACGACAAATAACATCAAGGCAATGATA
>JANLWR010000684.1:0-11573 GCA_031364625.1 Deinococcales bacterium
CGGGCGGCACAGGTGGACACCCAGCGTCCGCCCGCACTCGTGATTCATCCGCTCGATGCGCAGGGCAATGTTAGCCTCGCGCCCGTCACGTTGCGACTCGAGCGTCCCGACCAAAGCCGTTCGGTTCAGAATGTTGCGGTCAAGCACTTGCTGGCTTGGGGCTGGTTGAGCGTTGGCAGCCGCACCGGAACGTTGCGCGTCAGTGCCAGCAGCCTCGAGGCTCGCGGCGAACGCGGCGAGGTCGATGTCATGCCTGGGGTGGTCGCCAATGCCGACATCAAGCTCGAGCAAGCAAGCATCAGCTTAAACCCCCGTGATGTTTGGAAAATCCATTTTGCCAATGCCACGGACGCATTCGGCAACACGGCGCTCAATGGCAGTGCCACCGAGTTTCAGATTCAACTCTTAAACAGCACCCTCTCCCTGTTTGGAACTCGAGCCACCGTGCGCGGAACATCGGATCTGACCGTTGGCGCACTGATACCTGGCAATTTCCGTCTGAACGCCCGTGGCGACGCCTTACAACGCAGCACAACGGACATTCATTCCGCACCAGGCATCAGTTTGAAGGGTTTGCCTGTGCGCTATCAGTCCAAACCCAAACCACAAATTTTTGTCGGACCGCTGATCGATGCTCAGGGCGCTCTCTTAGATGATGGCACGCCGATTCAACTCGATTTTCGCAGCGATACCGCTTCGCTCTACACCACCTTTTTGGTCAGCACGAACGGCAGACTCGAGTATTTTTTCCCACCCTTGCCCAAAAGCTTAAAGTTTGTGCTGGTCAGTGCGGCTGGACTCAGTTTTCGGCTCGAGTTGGGAAAACCTTGAGCGTGTCTACCCCTAGCCCATCACGTTTTTCCCTTAAGTCCTTGGTGTGGTTTGGATTTGTGATTCTTGGCGCGTCTGGTTTTTATTTTGGCTTGCCGATCATTGGTGACGGCTTTGCCCGGGTTCAACGCGCCAGCCGAATTGATTCTGCCCTCAATTTGATTCAGGCTCGTCAGGCGGAGGCGGGCGTGCTCACCTGGCTGCCCGATGATCCCAGTCCCAGAGCACTCGAGCCTTTCAGGCGCGACCAGATCAGCAGCGAATATTTGCTGGCATTCGACGAACTGACCTATGCCCATGCCAGCGGCGACACAACGGGTTTGCGTTCGTATTTTCAAGGTTCGGCGCTCGAGGATGCCAAACTTTCGATGAGCGTTCAAAAAACCAATTTGGCAAGCTGGGATCATCGTTTGCGGCTGCGGTTTTACGCCCCAGACGGTGCAACGGTTGCTTTCACGGACACCTACTGGTCAGCCCAAGCCATTGATCGCGGCTTGCAGATGCTCGATCCACGTATCGAACAGCGCACCATGGATGTGGTCTTTAAACTCGATGACGGCAACTGGCGGGTTCATCACTGGCGGGTGCTTCAAAGCCAAACTTTGCCCGACACCCACAAACCGGTGGCGGGTATGGGATTCTTGCTCTCGCAGGTGCGCGGCGTCAATTATGTCGGGCGCTCACAGCCGTTTGGACAATTCTGGACGAACTTTGATGCCAGCGAAATGCGCTCGAGTTTACGTTTGGCAAGGGAATTAAAATTCAACACCATCCGCATTTTTATTCCGTTTCCGACTCCAGATGCGGTTTATACCAATCTGCCTGTGGTCTTGAAGGCGGCGGCAAAAAACAATCTTCAGGTCATTGTGACCCTGCTGGATTCGTACACCCGTTATCAACTCGAGGATTTGCCCAAGGCATTTGCGGCAATCTCGAGGTTGATTCCGATCTTAAAGCACCCCGCAGTCTTGGCACTGGATCTTAAGAACGAAGCCGAACGCGATGCGAAGTCGGCTGGCTGGGATCACATTCGGGTGTTTTTGGGGTTTTTTGCCCAGTGGTTGCGCCTTGAAACTGACTTGCCGATCACGGCGGGATTGAGCGACCCAGACCCAGACCTCAGCCGCAAACTCGATTTCACCACCGTACATCATTACGGTGCCGCCACGGCGCTGGCGGCTCGGCTTTCAAACGCCCTAAAGCTTGGCAAACCCGTGTTGCTCGAGGAATTTGGTTTTCACAGCCAACTCGACAAGCTGCCCGACCCGCATTCTGAAAACGATCAGGCGCGGTATTACGCCGCCGTTCTTGGGGTGGTGAAAGCCAAGAAGTCGGGTTTTATGGTCTGGAATTTGCACGACTTTCCCAAGGGCGTCATGCCGGCAAACCGAGAGGTCGAACGATTCCTGGGCGTGCTGCGCGACGACGGGACTTTCAAACCTGCCGCTCGAGTCTTGCAGGGCGCTGCTGCCCCAGCATTGAGCCTTCAGGACATTGTTGCCAAGATTATTGCCCTGTCGCTGCGTTATATCTTGTGGCTCGGTTTTGGAATTTTGGTCTTGTGGTTGGTTTGGCGCAGGGTTCTTCGCCAAAAGGTCGTTAAACCCGAACTTGATGACGCCAATTTTTAGGGAGCAAGGCTCGAGGGTCGTGCTTGTTCAGGTTCTCGAGCTTGAGCCGACTGTCAAACCATCTCGCTTTTTGCGTCTCTGACACAAAAAGCCAATTTAATTCATTTGAATCCATCATCTCATTAGGTTCAATAGTATCAGATGTGCAATTTTCACACGATGATTCAAAAATTATGTTTATACTCTTTTTAGACCAGCACAGGTCAGAGCAATCAAGGTCAAAAGGAGACACCATGAAATTTATTCCCGTAATTCTGGCAGGTGGCAGTGGCGACCGGTTCTGGCCCCTCTCAAGAAACGCAAAACCAAAACAATTCTTGACCCTCGAGAACACCGGACGCAGCCTGCTGCAAGCCACCGCAGACCGCCTCGAACCGCTGTGCGAAGCCGACAACATTCACGTGGTCTGCGGTCAAACCCACCGCGCCCTGGTGCTCGACCAATTGCCCAACATGCCGCTGGAACATCTGCTGGTCGAACCATGCGCCAAAGACACCGCCGCCGCCGTTTTATTCGCGGTTTTGCGGGTCGCCCAAACCCACGGCAGCGACGCGATTGTCGGCATCTTCCCGAGCGATCACCGAATCGGCAACAACGCCGCCTTTCAACATAAAGTCCAGTCCGCCATTCAAGCCGCCCACGACCAAGATGTCATCGTGACCCTGGGGATTCAACCCAGCCACGCCGCCACGGGTTACGGCTACATTCAAGCCGGAAGCCAGCTCGAGCAGTACAACGATGTCTGGAAGGCACAACGTTTTGTCGAAAAACCAAACCTGGACACCGCGCAAGCCTATCTCGAGGACGGTGGCTATTTCTGGAACGCCGGCATGTTCGTGTTTCGGGCGTCGGTCATGCTAGAAGCGTTCGCGGAGCACGCCCCAGATATTCTCGAGAGCATGGCACTGATGAATACCCGTCAAGGTCTGAATGACGCTTACGGATGGGTGCGCAAAACCTCGGTCGATTACGCGATTCTCGAGCCTGCCCAGAATGTATTGGTGATTCCGTCCGAATTTGACTGGGACGACCTGGGTGACTGGAACGCGCTGGCGAGACTGCACTCAAATCAAAGCGATAACGTCGCCATCGGTCAGCATTTAAATGTCGATTCGACCCGAACGATGGTCTACAACAACAATCAAAGCGGACTGCTGGTGACCCTCGGCTTGGAGGACGTTTTGATTGTCCGTGACGGCGATGTGACTCTGGTCGCCCGCAAAGACCGAAGCCAGGACATCAAACACCTTGTGGCTCAGATCAAAGCCGATCCCCAATGGCGTCAGTACACTTAAAGTTTTGGTGACACACACGGCTTTATCAACCTCGCAGCCCTTGACAGAAGTTCCTCGAGACCCTCAAAGTATAAGAAATGAATAATTCAGCAGATCAAACAGTCGGATCATTGGAACGCGATGCGGTCATCACCACCAGGGAAGCCGCCGATTTGCTGGGCGTCTCGTTGCGCACCGTACAACAATGGGTCGAACAGGGCGCACTGCAAGCCTACCGCACCGTAGGCGGACACCGCCGCGTGGTGCGGGCTTCCGTAGACCGCCTCTTGAGCCAACGCCGCACCGAGGTTCAAGGACGCACCTTCAGGGTCTTTATTGCCGAGGACGATCCAGACCTGGTGAAACTCTATCAAATGGTGATTACCAGTTGGAAATTACCGCTCGAGATCAGCATTGCCAACGACGGTTTTCGCGCTTTAATGGAGATAGGCACTTTGAAACCAGATTTCTTGATTCTTGACCTCAGCATTCCAGGGATGGACGGTTTCGCCCTGATTCGCACCTTGCGCAGTATGCCCGACCTCGAGAATACCGATATTGTCACCGTCAGCGGCATGACCCCAGAAGACATTGAAGCCAAAGGCGGCTTACCAGAAAGCGTGTTGTTGTTGCCCAAACCGATACCGTTTGATCAACTTCGTGAACGCATCGAAGCCAAACTCAATTTTATTCAACCCAAGGGAAGATAAACCCCGATTTCGTTTTAAAAATCAGTGCCAGTCGCTAACCGTATACGTACAGGTTCGGACTTTTATTGGATTTTGACCCAAAAATAAAGACCCTGAATCTCGAGTGACCAACCTAAACCTTTCAGAAGCTCGCTAAACACCCACTTTCAATCACTGTTTTAAAAGGAGATTCTTATGTTGCCCGATATTTACACGATTTCCGCTTTCGGTCTCGAACTCGAGGAACGGGGTATTGAACCCGTTGGTCACACACGGCGTTTGGTGAACCTGGTCGAATCGATTGGAAAGATGCTGGGCTTAAACGAAGATGCTTTGGAAGCCCTCTCGCAAGCCGCGTACCTTCACGACATTGGCAAATTGGTGATTCCCGAAAAAATTCTGACCAAACCAGGAAAACTTGACTTTAACGAATGGGAAATCGTGAAAACCCATTCTTACTGGAGCTTTACCCTGGCAAAAGCAATTCCGGGCATCAGCGACACCGCCCTCAAAGCCATTTTGCACCATCACGAACGCTTTGACGGCACGGGCTACCCTGCCAACCTTGCGGGGCAAGCGATTCCCATCGAAGCCAGAATTTTAAACATCTGCGATGTTTACGATGTTTTGCTCTCGCAACGCTCCTACTCTCGAGCTTGGGGTATTCATTCGACCCTCGAAGAATTGCAACGTCACAGCGGCACGCAATTTGACCCGCAAATTGTCGAGGCGTTCCTCGAGCGGGCGCTTGGAACGCAATCGCGTGATTGGTCGGTGTTGAGTCAAACTCTCAAACCCGAACGCGAGTCTCAGGGCATCAACTGAGTTTGGTTCAGTCTTGATGGCATGATAAAAACCTCAAAACCGTGCTGAATTCAGACTGAACAAATGGTCACTGAACAACCTCAAAAATCAATTGAACTGCAATAAGGTCTTACCCAGTCGGCGCAACTCCAATGGCACTTCGCCCAGCTCGACCAAGAATTTTTGGTTCACCCGTTGCAACTCGCGTTTTGCCGCCACCTCACCCTCGAGCCTCAGGGTGACAGTGACGAGGTACTCTGAAAGGGCTGGATTGTACGGTTCGATTTCAAGCAGTCGGGTCGCCAAAGTCAAACACTTTTGATCTTCACCCGCTTCAAACCATTGCTGAAGCGTCTCTAAACCAATTTTCACCACGTTCCAAGCCAAAGCTTCGCGCTCCTCACTCGCCCATTGGCTGTTCGCCTCGGGCAAAAATGCCCCCGTGTAGGCATTCAGTACGTCTAGAACATTATTATGCCGATACCCACTGAGCAAATACTGAAAGTTTATAAAATCAGTTTGCAATTCGAATTGACATTTCACGCTGTACACTTTGCGCTTCGCATCAAAGGCAATCGTCAGACTCGGGACGGCTTCGGTCAGCAGTTGTTTGGCTTTATGAAAATAATTGATGGCTTGTTCGGGGTCGCTATCTGGAAACAAACCCACCAGAATTTCGGATTTTGTTCGATTCGGTTTTTTCAACAAAAACGCCAGAATCTCGACGGTACGCGCCATTCGTAAGCCGACTGCCCTGCCGTTGACACGCAGTTCCGACTTACCCAGCGTCACCAATTCGAGCATTTGCACACTCGAGTCCATGATTGCAGGCAGCAAAATGTTTTGCCAAACTGGTTCGAGACCGGTCAACCAAGTTTTTAAATCGGGCAGCAACGCCAGCTCTATCGCCGCGAACGCATCATCGGCGGTACTGGTCACATCCACCGCCGTTCGCAAGGACTGTGTTGCCTGCTCGAGCAACCCAGCGCGTCTGGCTGCCTCGGCATGATTCAACCAACACGCCAGCGTTTCTCGAGGTAAATCCATGCCCTGAAAGGCTGTGGCGGCAGATTCGAGCAGTGGCATGGCTTCCAAGGGTTTGGAATGCAGCAAGTAATAGCCTTGTCGCCAATTCCAGGTGGCATGGTCTCTGGGGCTTCTGGCAATACTTTTGGCTCGAACCAGCAAAATCCTTGCCCGCTCGAGTTTGTTCAGCATGACCATGACGGTGGCGGCATTGATTTCGGCATAAAACGCGAGTTCGGGTTCTTGGGCGGCTCGAGCGAGTTTGGCTGCACTTAAAAAATGCTCTTCGGAATCCGACCAGGCTTCGGTGGCACGAAACAAAAGACCTTGGTTGTAGGCGACTTCTCCTCGCAAAGTTGGGTGGGCGGTAAGATGCTGTTCAAGAAAATCGAGATCGTCTTTTGCCTCTGAGAACACGCCAAGGTAAATCTGGCATCTGGCTCGGTTTAGACGAATCCGCAATTCTCGGCTCAAGACAACAGTACCCTCGAGTGCTGCGGAAAAATAATGTGTTGCTTTACGGTATTGACGTTGGAATAGGAAAAAAAGCCCCAGACCTTGCCCCGCTGCCGCACGAAGGTATTGCAGATCAGGTTCGCGCTGAACAATGTCCCATGCTGTATGTAACGCTGCCAGTGCAGATTCTGACTCACCTAATGATAAATAAATTACGCCCATTTCACGCCAGTACAAGGCTTCATCAAATGGTTCTTGCAAAGTTAAATGATCCAGTCCGTCCAATGTTAAATGTGCTGCTTTGAAATCTCCGATCAAACGCTCAACAGTAGCCAACTCTATTCGGGCTTCAGTACAACCACGTTGCACCGCTCGAATCAGCAAATCTTTCGCCTCGAGATGCCGCTCTAAATTGATTAACGCCCAACCAGCCCAGCGCTCCTCCTGGGCAGAGGGCGCATCGATGCACTGGTATAACGACCATGCAGCAACCTCGTCACCAGCCAACAAATGTTCCAAAATACCATGCACGCTCTCGACACTCCCTTGATTTATTCAGTGTACTGCTCATTAACCAGTCAGCACCATAAATCTATCCTCCATTTGTTAAGCAACAAGGAGGATAGTCATGAGAAAGTTCGCAAAGGTTTTTTTGGTGCTGGTCGCCCTTTTTGGCACGCTCTCAGTAGCCCATGCTGATCCAGTAAGTGCTGGCAGTGGTGGTGGAAGCATTACGCCGCGCCCATAAAATCTGACTGAGAATATCGGTTTTCTTAAAACAACGGTCTGGACTCTCTCGAGCGTGTCCAAACCGTTGTTCATTGTCTGTTCAGTGCTTCAAATTTATCCTTTTTTTTGCGATTTAAAAGGGGAAACCTGTTGGAGAAAAATCAAAATTTTTCAGACGGTTTGGTTTTCCAAGTCATTTTACTTTTTTTGAGCTGAAATTTTTGTGCCAAGGCTATAAATTCAGCACCCCCTCAAAGGCAATTGAAGATCACAGCAATCACAATAAGCTCGTACAGAAAGCGTAAAAGTACGTTTTGCAAAATTTAAACTTCGCCTTGCGAATCGGGTTTTGACCTACCTTCAGAGAATTGTTTGTTTAAAATAATTGTGAGCAATTTGTTTACCGATACGACTCGCACGACTCCAACTCGAGGTTGGAGAGCTTAAATCTTCTAGTTTATATCTTGTTTGAAAGGTTATCCCGATCAATTCTTATGCCTAGAAGTTTACTTAACCCCGTACAAGCAGAGTGGCGTATCGCGCTTTCGTATGGAGTTTTTGCGGCGTTGTGGTTTGTTTTCGCACACAAATTTTTACTGGTATTTTTTGGTCAAAATGGATCCGAAAAGCTGGATATTTTCGTCGATATTACCTTTGGTTTGATCAGTTCTGCCCTTTTCTACATTTTGGTTAGGCGTTCACGCAATGCCCAAGAACGGGGGACACTTCGTGAACTCGAGCATCTGACCGAATTTCAACGGTTTTTTGGTGGAACAATCGAATACGCCATGTTCAATTTGAATGCGGGTGGCTTGGTGTGTACTTGGGATGCACAAGCAGCCCGAATGCACGGCTTGACCACCAATCAAGTTTTAAATAAACCCGTCAAAGAATGTTTTGCGACCCAAGAATCTTGGAATCCCGAACAGTTATTCAAACAAGCCCAATCGACGGGCAAAGCAGCTCATACGGGTTGGTTGACCCGTAAGGATGGTTACCGCTACTGGGGTGAGGTGATCTTTGAGCAGATCAAGTTACCCGATGAACAGGTGACGTATTTGGTTGTCACCCGCGACCTGAGTGGTAGCCGCGCAAATGAACGTTTTAAAAGCATGATCGAATCCATGACCGAGGGTCTGATTGTGATTGATCGTGAATGGCGTTTTGCCTTTATCAACGCCAACGGGGCAAGACTTTTGGAACGCGACGGGACAGACCTCATCGGCAAAAACATTTGGCTCGAATATCCAACCTCGCTGGGCAGTGAATTTGGTCTGGCTTGCCGCAAGGCGATGGATCAAGACATCAGTACGATCATCGATGATGTCTCCTCCGCTTCGGCGCGTTGGCTCGAGAACCGAATTTACCCAAGTCCAGATGGAATACTGATTTTTTATTCGGATGTGACCGATAAGCGCCAGGCTCAGGAAGCGATACGGATCAATGAACAACGTCTTAGAATGGTTTTGCTGGCTGGTCAGCAAAACTTTTTTGAAATTGATTTGCGCTCCAGAACGGTCGTTACCGACGTTTATCATCTAAGCGGTCTGGGCAACAAAGCCATTCAAAAGGCTGGTGTTCAGCAAGCACTCGAAGATTGGTACGAGCAAATTTATCCAGATGATCGGACACATGTTTTAGAGGAACTGAACGCTTTCGTTTCTGGAAACAGAGCCGAATACTGGGTTGAATACCGTTGGAAAATAGCGGATGGCAGTTGGCGCTGGAAACTTTCACAAGGTGCAATTCTCGAGCATGATGAGACCAGTCAAGCGGTTCGGATGTTGGGAACTCAGATTGACATTCAGTCTTTTAAATCCATTGAACAGGCACTGCAAACCAGCAACAGGCGCTATTTAAAGCTCATGGAAGCATCCCCAGTTGCTATTTTTGAAGCCAATAGCAACGGCGAAACGGTCTATGTGAACGCACGTTGGCAAGAAATCACAGGCTATGACCGACTTTTGGCAATGAATCAGGGTTGGAGCACGACCTTACATCCAGAAGACCGATCTGGGGTGCTGGCGGCTTGGAAAGAGGCGGTTGAAGGGCAAAAAGCATACGCTCACGAGTATCGTTTCCAACATGCCGATGGAACAACACGTTGGGTTTATGGTCTGGCAGAACCATTAAAAGATCAGAATGGAAATGTCACTGGATACTTGGGATCGATGGTTGATCTGACAAGCCGCAAACGAATCGAACTCGAGCTTGAAGCGGTCAGAAAACGCTCCATAGCCATTGTGACCGCTTTACCGACACCAATTGTCGTGCTCAGTCCCGAAGGTTTGGTTGAAGAATGGAATCCTGCGGCAACAGCATTGTTTGGTTGGTCAGCCGATGAGGTCATCGGGCGTTTTGTACCATTGGTAAGTCCAGAAGACACCAGTAAATTATTTGACAGAATCAGCGGTGGTGCAGGGTTAAAAGGACTGGAAATCCGACCACTGCACCGTGACGGCTTTCAGGTAGACACTCTGCTGTACACCGAAGCACTGCCCACAACCGAATCAAACCCCCTAAGCTCAATGGTTGCGGTCTATGTTGACATGACCCAACACAAACAAGACAGCCTAAAGCTCGAGCAGAGCGAGAAGATGTTTAGGTTGATCTCTGAAAACTCGAGCGACATGATTTCGCTCGTCAATCTTCAAGGGGTCAAGCAGTACGTTTCGCCCGCAGTCAATCAGGTACTCGGTTACAGCGTTGAAGAATTTTTAACCCTAGCTCCGTCGGACTGGACGCTCGAGTACGACCCGCAAAAATCTCTCGAAACCCAAGGGCGATTGCTTCGCGGTGAAAGCAGTGTTGAACTTGAACGTTACCGCGCACGCCGTAAAGATGGGGCAATCATCTGGCTCGAGGTTTCGGCTCGGATGGTCAAAGACCCAATCACGGAGTCGATGAGTGAAATTCAAACCTCGGCTCGAGACATCACCAGCAGGGTCGAGGTTCAAGAGGCGCTGGAAGCCAGTGAGTATTTGTACCGCACGATTACCGAAAATTCTTACGATATGACTTTGGTTGTTGATTTGGATTCTGTGATTCAATATGTTTCACCGGCAGTCAAAACAGTTCTTGGTTTTGATCCAGAAAAAATATTGAACACTCAAGCCATCAGTTACATTCATCCGGATGATCTCGAGAAATACCTTGAAAATCGTCGGCTGGCAATTGAGAAGGGTCAAGATATTTTGCGTTTTGAAAATCGAACACGTTGTAACGATCAAAGCTACATCTGGACTGAATCGATTATTAAAATAATCCGTGATGATTACGCTCAGGCGAAAGAACTTCAAATTACGCTACGTGACATCACCGAGCGCGTCATTGTTCAAGATAAACTTCAAACCAGCGAAAATTTATACCGTACAATCACTGAAAATTCTTACGACGTGACCTTTTTAACCAGTTCAGACGCACTAATTTTGTACGTTTCACCGTCAATCAAACTGCTTTCTGGCTTTGAGCCAGAAGAAATGATATTGACGCCAATCATGAATTACTTTCATCCCGACGATCTTGAAAAGCACATGGCAAGTCGCCGAGACGCCTTTGAACAGGGTCTGAACATGTTTCGTTCAGAAAGTCGTTTGCGTCGCAAAGACGGTCATTATATCTGGGTCGAATCGATCTTAAAAATTAAACGCGATGAGCATGGCAAAGTCAAAGAATTGCAAGTGACTTCACGCGATATCACTGAACGCATAATTATCCAAGGGAAACTCGAGGCTAGTGAGCGGCTCTACAGAACCATTACCGAGAACGCCCAGGATGTCATTGTTGTTTCGACTGCTGACAGCAAAGTTAGGTATCTATCCCCATCGGCAAAATCAGTTTTTGGTTATGACGAAAGCGAATTCGATAAACTTTCCAATTTTGATTTAATGTACCCTGAAGACAGAGATGACTATCTTAAGGCTCGTCAGGAAGCAATTGAAAACCGCAAAGAGTTTTTCAAATCGAGTTTTCGTAT
The DNA here is from genome assembly GCA_031364625.1 of Deinococcales bacterium. GTDB lineage: Bacteria > Deinococcota > Deinococci > Deinococcales > JAAFIG01 > JANXTZ01. Next base: position 11,417 of record JANLWR010000684.1, read on the forward strand.
GCGTCACCGAAACGGAAATTATATCTGGATTGAATCTACTGCAAAATTGATTCGAGACAGCGATACTGGAGCACTGGTCGAAATTCAATCGACCCTTCGTGATATTAGCGAACGGGTGATTGCCCTTAAAAAGCTCGAGGCGAGTGAACGGCTGTAC
>JANLWR010000698.1:0-10024 GCA_031364625.1 Deinococcales bacterium
AAACCCGATTCCGCCCAAGGGTTCATCGGGATCAGGTTGACGTGTGAAACCAGTCCCCGCAAAATGTCCGCCAGCAATTCGGCTTGCCAGATTGCGTCGTTGACACCCGCCAGCATCGCGTACTCGAGGGTCACACGCCGACCACTGGCGCGTTGGTATTCCCTTGCCGATTCAAGAATCGCTTCGATGGTGTGCGCGTGCGCGGTTGGAATAATAGTCTTGCGGGTTTCTTCGTCTGGGGCGTGCAAACTGATGGCAAGTTTAACGGTCACATCCTCAGAGGCAAGTTTTACAATTTTGTCTGGTAATCCCACCGTGGACAGTGTCACGCGGCGTTGACTCATGCCCAGTCCGTCTGGATGCAATAAAATTCGGGCTGCCTCGAGCGTGTTGTCGTAATTCAAGAGTGGCTCGCCCATGCCCATGAACACCAGATTGCGAATTTCGGTGGGTGCTAACTCCTGATCCCTGGCAGCCACCAGCACCTGTTCGACGATTTCACCCGCCGTTAAATTGCGTCCAAATCCCATGCGTCCAGTCGCGCAAAACGCGCAACCCGCAGGGCAGCCGACCATTGTGGAAACGCAAATCGTCACGCGGTCTTGGTAGGGCATTAAAACGGCTTCCATCTGCTTGCCGTCACGAAGCGTGAACAAATACTTGCTCGAGCCGTCGCTGCTGGGGAACACCTCGACTTTTGGGAACGCGGTCAACTCAAAGTTTTCCTCGAGAAACACAATCGCGCTTTTGGGCAGATTCGAGATTTCCTGAAAACTCGAGATGCCGTGTTTGAAAACCCATTCAAGCAGTTGCTTGCGGCGGTAAGACTCGAGCGGGTATTGGTCTGGGTGGTGGTCTAAAAGGTAAGTCATAAATTTTGCCCTAAATTCTTTGTAGGGGCGCTGCGACCATGCCCGTTAGCGATTCTGCCCGTGAGGTGCGTCTTGGAATCAAGAAGGTGCATTTTATGGTCAAGAAGCTTGCTGCGCCTTGGTTTGTAGGGGCGCTGCTTGCTGCGCCCTGCTTTTCGGTAAGAGTATACCCGTTCCCTTTAAAGTCATTTGTGCATCTCGAGTGAAACTAATTTTGGCGTTAAACTGTCTTATGAATTTAGAACTTCAAAATAAGGTTGTCCTCATCACGGGTGGTTCGGATGGTTTGGGTGCGGCAACAGCCCGAAAACTGGCGCTCGAGGGTGCAAGTGTGGCGATTTGTGCGCGTGGGCAGGACAAACTTCGGGCGGTGGCACAGGGCATCAACGCGGCGGGAGGTCGGGCGCTGGCGGTGACAACGGATGTCACGAAGCTCGAGGATTTAACGCGGTTTGTGGAACTCACGCTCGAGCATTTTGGGCGTGTTGATGCGTTGGTGAACAATGCGGGGAAAGCTGCCGCGATGCCGTTCGAGAACATTTCAGATGATCTGTGGGCGGAAGATTTAGATTTAAAATTTCATGCGGCGATCAGGCTTTCCAAACTGGTCATCCCGCATTTGCGTGCGGTTGGTGGCGGCAGCATCATCAACATTTTGGCGACGGGTGGCAAGACCCCAAGCGCCAGTTCGATGCCCTCCAGCGTATCTCGAGCGGCGGGAATGGCACTGATGAAAGCCATGAGCAAGGATTTGGGCAAGGACAATATTCGGGTGAATGGTGTCTTGATCGGTTTTGTCGAATCTGACCAGTGGAATCGTCGGGCGGTGGCGACCGGTCAAACCCTGGCGCAAGTGTACGCGGGTTTAACGCCGACCATTCCGCTCGGGCGGGTGGCAAAGGCAGAGGAATTCGCGGATTTGATTGCATTTCTGGTCAGTGCCAGGGCAGAATTTGTTTCGGGTTGCGCGATCAATTTTGATGGTGGCATGAGCGCGGCGGTTTAAATCGGTTAAACTCAAAACATGATGATTTCTCGAGTTTTGGTGGTGTTGGTGGCTTTGGCTGGTTTTGTGTTTGCGCAAACGGCTGCCGAATGGAAACCGGCTTGCCGTGTGGTTCTGAAATACACGCCCGAAAATTTCTTAGCCGAGTACGGCAAGCGCACCGATTTTGGTGGCTCTGAAGCGGGTCAGGACGAGGGTGCGAGCGTCTGGGCGGATTGCAAGAACGCGCAGAACTTGGCGAAACTGAAAAACTTTCCCAAACTCAAAGCGCGTTTGATAGAGCTTCGCAAGCTCGAGTGGGATTTTATCCTTGCCGAATCCGATTTGGCTTCGCAAACTTCGGGCGGCGGCACCATGTTTGCGCACATGCCAGCACGTTTTGCGACCAGCATCGAATTGCATTTAGAAAAATTAATCAAATTGACCACGACCAAGGCTGGGGCTGTGACCTCGAGTCGTATTCGAGCAGAATACAAGAAAGCCAGCGCGGCGTTGGCGGCGCGGTTTAAACGCGTCAACAACCCGAGTAAAGCCACGCTCGAGTACACCACCAAAAAAGCTTGGATGGAAACTGTTAAAACGTACGAAAAAGCCTTTGCTGGCATCAAACCAATTTTGGGAAATAAAGTCGATGCTGCCAGCCTCGAGATTATCGGGTTTCTGGCACAAGGTTTGTTTGCCGATACGATTTAAGTTTTAACCCGTGCCTTTGTCCTCGTTGCGTTCAACGCTGTCAAGGTAAGTGGTTAATAACGCCCGAAATTGTGAGAGGAACATTGATTTCTCGCTGCGCACCCGTTCAATGTCAAGGCGGATGTCTCGGGCTTTGGAGAGTGCTTCGCGGTAAAGGTGCTCTTTGGCACTTTCGGCTTCGGCAATCATGGCAGAGGAACGTGTTTCGGCATCTTTGAGGGTGATGGTGGCGTCGCGTTCGGCGTTTTGTTTCATTTCATTGCCGATGCGTTCGGCGCTGACCACCACTCGGCGCAGGCTTTCTTCGCCTTGGCGCAGTTCGTTGACTTGATTCTCGAGGGTGAGCAGTCTTTCTTGCATTCCTCGGTTTTGGCGTTCCATCTCCTCAAAGTCGTCGGCAACGCCAGCCAGAAATTCTTTGACCTCGCGTTTGCTGTAACCGCCCATTTGGTTGACAAACTCTTTGTGGCGGACATCCAAGGGCGTGTACTTCATGATGCTGCCTCGTACAGTGCACGTCCGATACGAAGCATGGTCGCTCCTTGTTCTATGGCAATCACAAAATCATCACTCATTCCCATGGACAGTTCCTCGAGTCCTAGGGTATCACGCATCAGACGTAAGTCACGAAAAACGGTTCGCACGACCTCTTCTGGGGCAATTGGTGCGACGGTCATCAAGCCGCGCACGTTCAAACTTAATTCTCGAGCCACATTAAGCACACCTGGGACATCTTCGGGCATCAAACCGTGTTTTTGGGGTTCTCGGGCAATGTTCACCTCCAAAAGCACGGGCGGTACAAAACCCCAGCCCTCACCGCGTTTGGAGAGTTCCTCGAGAATTCTGGTGTTGTCCACGCCGTGAAGCAGTTTAAAATCTTTGCAAAACTTGACTTTGTTGGTTTGCAATTGTCCCAGCATGTGAAATTCGGCTTCTGGCAGCGCCTCGAGTTTGGGCAGGGCTTCTTGCACACGGTTTTCGCCAAGCGCAAAATTGCCGTGCTCGAGGATGAAATGATTAATTTCCGAAACAGTTTTGGTTTTGGTCACGGCAATCAATTGGACGCTATTCAAATCTCGTCCGACTCGAGCGCAGGTGGTTTGAATTTTTTCAAGGATGTCAGGCAGCATGAAAGCACAGGTTAACGGGTAAAGGTGAAGCTGAACAGTAATCAAACTCGAGCTTCCAAGTTGCCCCGAAAAACGTAAACCAATATGCCGAACAATCATTTGAGGTCTTCCCGTTGCAAGGGTGAACACAAGGTTCACCCCTACAGGACATTGTTTTTTGTGGGGGCGCTGCTTCTTGACCCCTAAAGCAGCACCTTCTTGATGCCAAGACGCACCTGTCTTGACCATAAAATGCGCACCTAACAGGCATGGTCGCTTGCCGCGCCCGCCCTTTTGCCCCCGCTATTCCATCCTACGGAGAATGGTTTTGACCAGTTTTCTAAAATTGGGTCCAGTTTTTTGGGCTTGTTCGATCACAGCTTGTTCGTTGGTCTCTGAGTGGTCTTCACGGTCTGCCACCGCCATGTCGGTCACACTTGACAAACCCAGCACCCGCATTCCAAGGTAAAGCGCTTGAATCACCTCGAGCACGGTGCTCATGCCGACGGCGTCCGCGCCCCACTGGCGGTACATGCGCAACTCGGCTTTGGGGGCGTACATGGGTCCAGTAATGCCCAGGTACACGCCTTCACGCAATACCAGGTCGCAGGCTCGAGCGGCTTGACGGGCGAGGCTGGCGAGGTCTTTGTCGTAACCGCCCATTAAAGGCAGGAATCTTGGTCCAACGCTCGAGTCGTTGGGTCCAAGCAAAGGGTTTGTGCCAGTAAAGTTAATAAAATCGTTTTGCAGCATGATGTCGCCTGCCTCCCAGGCGGGATTTAAACCACCGCAGGCGTTGGAGACAAATAGGGTTCTCGCACCCAGACCGTGTGCCAACGAAACGGGCAGCACGACCTCTTTGGCGTTGTAACCCTCGTACAAGTGCACCCGCCCTTGAAAGGCGATCACGCGTTTGCCCTCGAGCGTGCCGAGCACGGCTTTTCCGGCGTGTCCTGGGGCGGTGGAGACTGGAAATCCTGGCAGGTCGGCGTAAGAAATCACCGCTCCAGTTTGGCTGTCGATGTCTTCGGCGAGTGGTCCAAGTCCCGATCCCAAAATGATGGCGATTTCGGGTTGAAAGTCTGTGATGGCTCGAGCCGCCGCTAAACTCGAGGCAATTCTGGTGGTTATTTCACTCATGCCTCACATCTTAGCCCAGATGCAAAGCGTTTGGCGTTACCAAAAATCGCTTTTGTAAAACAAAACCAGTTAAGATTAAGCTGCAAAACCTCGAGCAGCACAGGGTTAAGGGTTGCTCAAATCTTGAATCAGGGTTCTCACGGGTGCTTCACCGCTCCAATACGGGAATGGGCGACACTTCTTAAGGAATTCTGGTGGATCGATTTTGATTGCTAACAGTCCAAATGTGTGAATGGAAACTTGGAAACATCGCAGGTAAAGACTTGATGAATCGAATGGGTTTCACAAAACGTTTTATGCTCTCCGTATTTATGGTTTTATAGCAGCACCCGCTCGGGGACGCTCGAGCAACGCGAACCACAGTTACTTTGTGGCGCGACACGTTGGAGGATGTCAATCAATGCCTAAAGTCCGTCATATCGCTTTTCTATTGCTGTGCTGGTTCGGGTTGACCTCGAGCCTGGGTACGGCATTCGCTCAAACCCAACCCGCGCCGCCGACAGGTTCAATCGATGAAATTATCGTGACCGGTACGGACGACGACACGATCAAAGGTCTGGTCAAAGTCACCATCGACATCTCTGTGGGTGATCCAGTCGAGAATGTCAAAGCCGAGGACATTCAGAATCAACTGCTGGCGCTGGGGTTTTTTAAATCTGTGAAGGTCACGATCAGTGTTCGGGATGGTCGCAATGTGGTGGTGATTGCCGTCGAATCCAATCCTGTGATTGGCGAGGTGATTTTTACGGGCAATGCGATTGTGCCAAGTGCTCAATTGATTGAATTTTTAGACAAGAACTTTAACATTGGCGTCGGTGTGACCGTCAACGAAAGCAAACTCAAAGAGGCTGCCGCCGCCGTTGGGCAAGCGTATCGTCAAGTCCTGCCCTTCGAGCCTGAAGTCAAACTCGAGCTTGGCGAGATCAAAGACGGCAAGCAGACCGTGACGTTTAACGTCACCGAATCCGCCAGCATCAAGTCGCTCGAGGTGGTCGGTGCAACCTTAGTCCCAGAAGCCGACATCAGGGCGTTGTACAAGTCGATGGTTGACGGTGGAGCGTTCAAAGCCGATGTTTACCAAAGTGCCGCCCAAGCCGTCAGAGCCAAATACACCGCTTTGGGTTACCGTTACAGCGGTCCCAGTTTTGAACTCAGCAAGCTTGTAGACGGCGTTTTAACCATTCGGATCATCGAATATAAAATTGCCGCCGTTGACGCCACCGCGCTCGGCGTTAATCCAGACGATTTAAGCCTCAAAACGGGTGATTTTTTCAATTACGACATACTCTTAAAAGACCTTGGGCGTCTTGCCAAAGGTCGTGACAAGCAAATTGGGGTCAAAATCGAACCTGCGGGCGAGGACACCCTAATCGTGACCCTGACACTCGAGGATGCGGCGGCGGGTCCAATCACCAGCATTAACATTCAAGGCAATACGGCTGTGGCTAGCAGTGTTTTGCTGGCGCGTTTCAAGCAAAAAATTGGTGATACTTACAACCCCAAACTTGCCGAAGAGGATTTTTCGGCGATCAACGACGCGTACCAAGTGGCGGGTTACGGGATTGTTCCAGAACCCAAATTCGGTTTCAGCGACGGCATTTATACGGTTATCATTCAGGAACAAAAACTGATTGGTTACGAGATCAACTGGCGTGGATACCACCGCACCGATGACCGTGTAATTACCCGCGAATTGCCCAAGGCGGGTGGTTTGTTCAACATCACCGCCTTGCGTGCCAGTTTCGGGCGCATTCAACAACTGGGTTTGTTAAAAGACTTGCAGGTGGGCGTGAAAATTCCTGACCCAAGCAAACCTTACGAGATCATCCTGACCCTGGGACTCGAGGAGGGATCATCGGGCAACATTGTGCCAGGTATTACCTACAGCACGATTGAAGGTTTCGCAGGACAACTCAGCGTGACCGAGCAGAACTTGTGGGGGCAAAACCACCGTATTAACCTGGGCATTCAGGGTGGTCCAAACAATGCGGGTCAAAGCTTCTCGGGTGGTTTGTCGTACACCATCCCGTGGCTCGACATCGATTTTTTAGACTTCCGCGAGACGCGGACCGAGGTGACGTTCAGCATTTCAACCAGTGTCAGTGCTGGAAATGAAATTCCAAAGTACACTGTTGCAAATACAAACATTAGTTCACCACGATTGTACTCGGCACGTTCTACGGGTTTCGGTTTTAGCGTCTCAAGACCAATTGGTGAAAATTTCAGTATTCGCGTCAGTTTTGACTTTAATTACGTATCGAATTACCTCGAGACTGATGCCAGTAAGCTTCCAGGGGCAGCAAATCCATCAAATAAACCTTATCAATATGGTCAAAAGTGCGATAAAACAAAAGACCCTAATTGTGTTGATCCACCAGATCAAGTTTGTAACCCTGCTGATTTAAACTGTGTTGATCCTTCAATTGCAGCGTTAAGAATCAATGCGCCCGACAACCTCACGGTTTATACCCAGGTTGCGGGTCAATTCAGCACCAAAAACCGTCAGGACTTCCCAACCCAAGGTGTCTTGGTGACTGGTGCTGTCGGTTATGGTTTTGGTACAGCGGGGATTGGTTCAGGTACAGAAAAACCATTGTCTTGGGAACAAACCACTGTTGGTTTCCGCACGTACTTGGGTTTCGGTTGGGATCAAAACGGTAACTTTGACATCGGTGATGATCGCAAATTTGCCCTCGCCTTCAGGTTTAACACTGGTTTCATCACTGGTGATGCCCCCGACAACCGTTTGTTCCGCATCGGTGGTAGTTCGCAACTCGAGGATTACACCCTGCGCGGTTACGATTTTAATGATTTGCGCGGGCAGTTGTTTTACACGGGTTCGCTCGAGCTTCGTTACGATTTTGGTTTGCAGACTTCGTTTACTTACGGCTTGCTGGGTATTGCCTTTTTGGATTTCGGTAACGCCTGGGGCGGCGGCGACGGCGTAGAATTCCGTGCTTCACGCAATGGTGTCGCCATTCCCGAAGGTTTGCAGTTCGGTTTTGGTCTGGGCGTTCAGATCAATCTTGGTTTTGGTTCGTTCCAATTGCCTGCCATTCGACTTGATTACGCGTTCAGTCCGTGGAATCCGGGCGGCAAGTTTCACTTCAGGTTGGGCTTTCCGTTCTGAGCAGTTAGCAAAGCGATCAGGCATCTCGAGCGTCCGTGCTCGAGATGCTTTTTTTGTTGTCCACAGGTTATCCACAACCCTTGTCCACAGCTTATCCACAGGCAAAAAGGACAACTCGAGTCAGATTTTCAAGAGGTTGCGCAGCGTCTCGAGCATCAAAACAAAACCCGCCAATAACATCAAGGCACTCGAGAAGTACAGCGCGGCTTTGTAGGTTTTGGGGGTTAAAAAGCGTTTGCCGCTCGAGATTAAAAATGCCAAAGCGATTTTCATGCCGATCAGCAAGCTAAAAAACCCCAGCAAAAACCCAATGGCGTGGATTGCGCCCATTCGGTAAGCGCTGTGCAGGGTTGGAGCGCCAATGCCAAGCCAGAACAACCACGGGTGCGGACTGAGGATATTGACCAGGGCGCCGCGCAAAAAATCTTGGGATTGTTTGACGATTTCGGGTTGCTCGAGGTTGGCGTGCCCAGCGGCTTTGATGCCTTCAATGCAAAGGTAGATTACGAACGCGCCGCCAAACAAACCCAGCAGGGCGGCAAAACTGGCTGGCAGGGCATTGATCAGCAGCAAACACAGGGCAATGATCGGTGCGTCGGTTAAAAGTGGTGACAATGCCACGCGAACGCCCGCCCAAAAGCCGCGCTCGAGGCTGGTGCGCATGACCAGACTGAGCAGTGGTCCTGGGCTGATGCCGGCTGCCAAACCCAAACTGAAGCCCAGCAATTCTGGCGGCATTAAAAGTTGGAATTGTTTTTGGAAGCGTTTTGATCGGTGGTCTCGTCACCGCTCGAGTCGTCCCATTCTTCAAACAGGTTGCCAGCGTTTGCCGCATTGGGGGTTTTTGGTACGAATCCAGATTCGTCAAATTCGGCTTTGATGACGCCTGTCGGATTTTGGGCGACATCTTTTTCAGGCTCGGGTGTGACGGTTGTGTTTGCCGATGCGCGTGGTGTGCGGTCGGCGCTGGCATCGGCGAGGCTGCCGGTGAAAGCCGAATCGGTGAACGATTTTGGCGCGTCGGGTTTGCTCAGCATTTCGCGCACCAGTTGACGAAATTGTTCGTTGACAATGGGTTTGCTGACAAATGCATCGGCTTTGGCAAGGTTTGCCGCGTCGTGGGTGCGTTCGTCCATGCTGGCGGTCATGACGATCACGCGGGTGTCACGGAAGCGTTTGATGCGTTTGATTCTCGAGCAAATGTCCAAACCGTCCACGTGTGGAATGGTGACATCCAAAATCACCAAGTTTGGGGTGTCCCATTGTAAGTGCTCCAGTGCTTCCTTACCGTCACCGACGATGGTCAGTCGGTAATCCCGCCCGAGCAGTGCCTCGAGCACACTTTGCAATGAGGTGTCATCCTCAACGATCAACACAGTTGGACGTGGGTCAGCAGCAGTCATCTTCGGATAACTATACCGCGTTCACTTCCTCGTGTGCGTGCAAAATGACCGTTTTTGCAGCTTCCAAGATTAAGGTCTTCAAATTAGGGCGTTATGATCTCGGCATGAAAGCTGCGACATCACTGCTCGAGCCAATTTTTGTCAGACTCGAGCGTCTGTTCGGTTGGAATCGCAATTACTTGTACGGTGTGCTTAACGGTTGGTTCGTTTCGATGGGTGACGGTTTTTTCAATCAATCCATCGTCCTCTCGAGTTTCGCCGCCAGTTTGGGCGCAAGCAACAGCGTGATTGGGGCATTGCCCGCGATTACCGTTGGTGGCTGGTTGCTGCCGCAATTGCTGGTTGCCAGCAAGATCAGGCATTTGCCGCGCAAGATCGTGGTGTATCAAAAAACGGCGCTCGCTCGGACTGCCAGCATGATTTTTATTGTGCTCTCGAGCGCGGTTTTTGCGGGCAACCACACCGTGTTGCTGGTCATGTTTTTGCTGGGCTTGTTGATTAACTCCCTGGCGTCTGGTGTCAGTGGACTGCCGTGGTTTGAGGTGGCTGCCAAAACCATTCCCGCCGCCGACCGCTCGAGGTTTTTTGGGATTCGCAACCTCTGGGGCGGTTTGCTGGCGTTGCTGGCAGGTTTTTTGGTCAGAGGCATCCTCGCCTCGAGCCTGGTCTTT
>JANLWR010000770.1:0-5963 GCA_031364625.1 Deinococcales bacterium
CAAGACATTCCTGGGATCGCCCGCGTCTATCAATTGTGTTGGCGTGAACAATACGGCGCTTTCGTCCCCAGCGACATTTTCGAATCACTCGCCATTGGAGAGGACAAGCGTTGGGAGAACATCCTTGACGCCTCGACTTACGGCGATGAGGTCGCTTTTGTTGCAGAAGAGAACAGCGAAATTATTGGTTATGCCAGCGGCGGTCCAGAATGGGGCGGGCATCCGTCCATCGAAGCCGAATTGTACTCGTTGTACGTCATGAACGGACATCAGGGCAAAGGCTTGGGCAAACGCTTGTTGCAATCGGTCGCCGCCGCCCTGCAAAGCATGAGCATGAACTCGATGCTGGTGCACTTGCGGTCCGGCAATCCGACACCCAGGGTTTACAACGCGCTGGGCGCGGAATACTTGGGCACGCAAGCCATCAGTGTCGATGGTGTCACGATTCAAGAAATGACTTACGGTTGGAAAGACCTTAAGAAATTAACCGAATCCAGCGAGAAGAATTAAATCCTCACACGCTTATCTCGAGCCAAACTCATGTAAAAGCTTAGACTGACTAAGATGCGAACAAGCTTGTCTCTACTGGTATTTTCGGGTTTTGTCCTTGTGGCTTGCAACAACAACAACGCAGCCACGGGCGAAACCGTGCGGTTTTTAACCACGGGTTTAAACCCAATGTTCGTTGGCGAACCGTTTTCTCAAGACATTCAAGTCACGTCTGGCACACGCCCATTCAGTTTGCGTTTGGTGCGCGGCGCATTGCCGACGGGTTTAAGTATTCCCAAAGGTTCACGTCAAATCGTCGGGACACCCACCGAAGAAAAGACTTTTGAATTTACCCTTGAAGTCAACGATGCGAACCTTTCAAACAAAGTCCAAGATTTTAAAGTCAGCGTTGCCAAAATTCCACCAGCGTTATTGGTTTGGAAAGCACCTCCAACGGCAGTAACAGGAGAAATCAAAATTCCGTTTGTCTTACAATACGCCAAGAAGGTTAAAAGTTTTCAAGCTCGAGTCTCAGTCGCTAACGGCGTCAAATTCGTCAAGCTTGAAGGCGCGACGGGCAGACCGATTTTTATCTCGAGCGTCAAAGACAACGTGCTGCGAATTGATGGAGCATTGCTTGATACGATTACGACCAACCGCGAAGTGACCGTTTTTTACCTGACGCTGGAAGCGCCCAAAGATTACAAATTTACTGGAAACATCGGTTACGATTTGAGGGCTGCTGGAAAACGACTTTCATCTGGTGTGCTCGAGGTGACCAAGCCTGCCACAACCACTCCAACGGCACCGACTACTCCAACCACCCCGACATCTCCAACAACACCAACGACACCACCTGCAACTCCACCAACCACGCCACCGGCAGGGGGTCAAAAATGAACCCTCGAGTTGTCACCCTTGCGCTCATCTTGATCTTCGGTACGACCCTCGCCACGACTTACGCCAAACTGACCCTCGAGCAACAGGTCGAAAAAGCCGATGTGATTGTCCGAGCCAGCATCAAACAAAAAACCCAGGAAACTCGAGCAGGAAAAATCTGGACTGTTTATACCCTCAATGTTGCCAAATTTTATAAGGGCAGCAGCGAGACCTTCAAAGACTCGAGCTTTGCCGTGTTCGACTCCGAAAAAGTCAAACTTGAGGGTGCACCGAAATTGAGTGAAAATGACGATCTGTTCTTGATGCTGTACACCAAAACCTATGACAGCCCAATCGTTGGCTTCAGGCAAGGCGCGTACAAAGTGCTCGAGGGCGACAAGATTGTCAACCTTGACAACAAACCAGTCATGATTGACACGGATGGCAAACCTACCGAAGCCACCGTTGAAACCTTCACGAAACAACTCGAGACCCTGACAGGCGGCGCAAAATGAAAGCCACCAGCCTCAGCGTTTTGATTCTGTTGGGTTCAGTTGCCATTGCCGCACCCGTTACTTACTGGGTTGTCACCAGCGACGGCACGCCAGCCGAATTTGCCAAACAAGTCGATACCGCTTTCAACGCCTGGAAAGCCGTTCCAGCCACCACGTTAAAACTCGAGAAAAACAAAGACTCGAGCCTACAATTTGCCTGGAATGTGGCTGCGGAAGATGTGCCAATCAACCCCGATGCCATCACGCGCACCATCCAAACCACCAGCGAAGACGGCAAAACCACCAGCACCATTGTCAACGTCAACCCAGACCAATCTGAGAACCTCGAGGGCGGCTTGCTGGTCGAAGCCGGATTGCGTTTGGGCGTTCCGCTCGAGCCGAGCATTGAAGGCAAACGCAGCGTTGGCGAGGTCGAAGCGACAGCATTGCGGTCTAAATTTGGTCAAACGGGCGACCTGAACGGCGACCAAAAAGTGAATTTGGATGACCTCGAGATTCTTGCCAGCAATTACGGCAAGAAAGGTTTACCCAGCGTCAACTTGAACGGCGATTTTAACGGTGATGGCGTTGTAGACGACAAAGACCTCGAGATTATGAAAACGACCTACAGTTTCGAGATTGCTCCAGAAAAAAGTTTAACCCCAGAAAGTCCGACGACTCCAACCACACCAACAAAACCCGAAACTCCAACCGCACCAACAACCCCAACTGACCCGAGCACGCCACCAACCGCACCAACAACCCCAACCGAACCAGTTTCGCCGCCAGTCACCGATCCGGTTACGCCACCACCAACAGACCCAACACCACCAACTGATCCAGGCACACCACCGACAGACCCCGCCACTCCACCAACACCTTAACCTCGAGCCAGCGCCCAATACGGTTCGACACCAGCCGCAAAAGAATCTGGAGCATCCCCTCTGGCGGCACGAACAAACCCTGCCAGTGCAATCATCGCGCCGTTATCGGTGTTTAAGCCTTGAGGCGGGAACAAGACGCGCCACGATTCTCGAGCCGCCACCGTCTCAAACCGTTCACGCAAAGCCTGATTTGCCGCAACGCCGCCAGAAACCACAATCGTGTTGCGCCCCAAAGATTTTGCGGCTCGAGTTGTGGTGTTCACCAAACTCTCAACAACCACACGCTGAAAGCTGGCGGCAATGTCATTTGCGCTGGCGGTCACTTCACCACGCGCTCGAGCCGCCACCGCCAAACGCGCCGCATTTTTAATGCCCGAGTACGAAAAATCAAAACCCTTCTGCCCCTGCATGGGTACAGAAAACGGATAGCCTCGAGCATCCCCAAATGTTGCCGCCTGCGAGATTGCGGGACCACCAGGGAAACCAAGCTCGAGCAGCCGCGCCACCTTATCGAACGCCTCGCCTGCCGCGTCGTCCTTGGTTGCACCAACCAGCACGTATTGACCCAAAGCTGGCACATCAAACAAATGCGTGTGACCACCCGAAACCACCAGCGCCAAAAACGGCGGCTCGAGCATCGGATCACTCGCCAGTGACGCTTGAATGTGACCCTCGAGATGGTGCATGGCGTAAAACGGTTTTTGCAACGCGAACGCCAATGCCCGTGCATACGTAAACCCAACCAGCAACGAACCCGCCAACCCAGGACCACGCGTTGCCGCAATCACATCCACATCCTCGAGCTTGATCTTTGCCTCCAAAAGGGCTAGCTCGAGCACCCGATCAATTGCCGTTAAATGCTCTCGAGATGCGATTTCGGGCATGACTCCACCAAAAGCGAAATGCAAAACCTGAGACGCGATAATATTAGCAATGACGATGTTGCCTCGAGACACGCCGATGGCGGTGTCGTCGCAACTGGTGTCGATTCCGAGAACAAGCATTGCCCAAGTTTAACAGGCTTCGAGATTTAATTGACAAAGCACCAAAGAATTGTTCATAAATCGGGCTCAAGTTTGAATTTGGGAATACCCAATTTAATTTGAACTGCTTCAGCTAAGTCTTGGAGTCCTGAAACGAATAATTTTGGTGAAGTTGGTGGGGTGGGTTCTGTAAAAACACGTACTAGAGTAGTTTTAGCATCGCCTTCAAAGACAAAATACGCACGGACTGGTTGACCGGCAACCTTGATCCAAAAAGCTGAAAACACAGTTTTATTTTCATTCGATCCAGTTAGTGAAAACCCCCCTGTGGTTTCGTCTAATAAAGCTACCATTGTGGCTCGAACATCAACGATTGAAGCCGAAAAACTTATCTTGGCAAAACGACCAGCAGTCGCAGGGAGGTCAACCTTGCGTAGTTCGCTGGGAACACAAGCACTTAAAGAAATTGCCACGAATAACACGATAAAAGAACGCATTTCCAAAGTATAAACGGTGTTGATGAGATAAAAAAACCCCTGCCAAAGCAGGGGTTTCGAGATGCGGTTTTATTAGAACTTGAGCGCGTAGCTGATTGCAAATGCTTGACCAAAACGAACTGGATCACCACCAACTAAGCCTGGGGTGTTGGTCAATTGGAAAATTCCATAGTAGAAACCCAAACCATAATAGGTGAATTCAAAGTACAAACCTGCCAAACTGGTACTGGTGTTGGCATAGTCAGCTCCCCAAGGACCATACGGATCCTTAAAGCTTGGTCCAAATGTTATGCCAGCTCGGTTTGTATCATTACGCAGACCAAAGTAAACCGAAAGGCTCGAGTTCGGAAGCAAGAAGCTATCCCAAGCTAGACCTGCCTTCAACCATGTTGTACCTGAATTAATACCACCTGCGGCAGCATTTCGTGTGGTTTGATCAATTGCTGCGCCTAAAGCGAGTTTAGAGCCAAACAAGAACGGAGCATTGATGTCTAAACGTCCACCCAGGTCAGTAGTATTGCCACCATTGCCTTGGGTTGTGGTGTTAAACCAACCACGTGGAGTAATATTGAAATCACCAAACTTCAAGCTCAGGTCGGCATAGGCATACAAACGGGTAAAGGTTGTTGCTGCCGCCGCACCATTTAAACCATCAAATTGCGAATTATAACCGAGCGCCAAATTTAATCCGCCGATTAAAGCATCCGATTTAGAACCGTCATGCTTAAGATCCACGCCCGCTTTGGTGCGATCATAAGTCAACCCTGTTGTTGCGTTACCTGAGTTGTTCAGTTCATTCACACGGTCCACATATCCAGTGATATCAAATCCGATCAAACGGAAGCCGAGCTTAACACCGAATGTCGTTCGTGAATTGGTGGCAGCACCACCAGAATTATCCGGTAAAGCCCCTGCAGTATTGTCGACTCTGGCATAAGAATCATAGTATGCACTGAGGCTCAGGAAGCCAAAGAGGTTTGCAAGCCCAGCATTGACCCCAAAGCCTTTTTGATTTAGTTTATAAGGGCTGTCGCTGGTGCCAATACCATTAAACTGAGCATCGACATAACGGAAATTACCACCAACGGTGAATGGGTCAAGCGCCAGCGATACCTTCGTATAAGCCGCAACTTGAGCATTTGCCAAGCCATTGAGTTTACTGACGTTCCATTCGCCTTCAAGACCAAGGAAGCCAAAAACCTTGCCGCTAAAGCCTAAACCATAAACAGTATTGTTGTAGACCGTATTGGCAATAACATCAGTGCCTTCGTAACCGTAGTAGACGCCACCAGTCAAACCAGGAATCAGTGACAAGGTTCCGTACAAACCAACATGGTAACGATCATCTAGATCAGAAATCCCTGGAAAAGGTACTACAAAACCATTACCACTGTCGTCATTGATACCACCAGTCGAACCATAAACAATGGTTAAGGTTGGGTTCAATGGCAACAACCCTGCACCGTCTGCGGTTGCAACAAAGCCACTGCCGCGTCCGCCACCGTTATTAAAGCCGTAGTTGGTGAACTTGAAGGCAGGATTAATACCAAAGTTAATAAAGACTGGTGCGGCACCTACCTTAAATTGCGAAGCCAAGCCTGTAATTTTAAAAGTGCCAAGTGTCACATTATTACCTTGACCAGCTCCTTGCGGATTGGTAAATGGCGACTTTTTATCCAGAGACAGGGTTAGCTTAATGCTAAAGGTATTAAATTCACCCGACGCTTCGACGAGTGG
>JANLWR010000771.1:0-5681 GCA_031364625.1 Deinococcales bacterium
AACCCGTTGCCAGACTTGTGATGGGCGTTGACAATCAAACCGAACTCGAGCCTGCCAGTGTGGTGTTTGATGATTTTATCGCTCGAGGTGGGAATTGTTTTGACACGGCTTTTATTTACGGTTCGGGAGTCTGCGAAACGGTTTTTGGGCAGTGGTTGACGGCTCGAGGCTTGCGGGATCAGGTGGTGATTATTGGGAAGGGCGGTCACACGCCGTATTGCAATCCAGATGACATCACCAAGCAACTTTTGACGAGTCTCGAGCGTTTGCAAACGGGTTTTGTGGACATTTACATGATGCACCGTGACAACACTGAGCTTCCTGTTAGGGCGTTTGTGGATGTTCTGAACGTTCATTTGAGGGCGGGGCGAATCAAAATCTTTGGTGGCTCGAATTGGAGTGTTGCCAGGGTGCAGGAGGCGAACGATTATGCCGCCTCAAAAGGCTTGCAGGGCTTTAGCGTACTCAGCAACAATTTTAGTCTTGCCAGAATGATCGACCCACCCTGGGCGGGCTGCATCAGCGCCTCTGACGCGGTTTCTCGAGCCTGGTTGACTGCGAATCAAATCACGTTGCTGCCGTGGTCAAGTCAAGCTCGAGGTTTTTTTGTGCGCGGCAATCAAGATTTTCTCGAGGATGCGAAATTGGTACGGTGCTGTACAACAAGACAAAACGGTGCTCTGACCAAGCAACGAGCACCTGTGCGGCTGCGCCCATTGGGACAAGCAACGCCGCAATAAAAACATTGGTGTCTAAAACCACCCGCATTAACGTTTGGTGCTGCGATGCGCCTTAACCTCGCTGAGTGCAAGTTCTACCGCTTCTTCGGTCAAATCGTTGTTCACTGGGTCACTTGCCAAAATCGCATCCCAATCTTGTTGCGACTGACTGAATTCTTGCAATGCCATTTCGATCAATTGTTCATTGGACACACGAAATTTGCGCCGCAATTGTTCAATGTTTTTCAGGCTTTTGGGAGTGAGTTCAATGGTCACGGTGCTCAGTGTACTCCTGGCATTTGAATTAAAGCTGACCGTTTAATTGAGCGGTCTGTACTCCCTTGGGTCAGGCTTCAGTTCTGCCAAGAACTGTCCCGTTTCTATCGCCCAGTTCGAGTACACGCCCTGCAAAAACTCACCATGAAAAACCCCACTGGCTCGAGCCTGGGCAATGTCATAATCCCAGGTCACATTCGGGTCGAGTTGATACGCGCCGCGCAAACTGAGCACCGCCGATTCCCAACCGAGCGCGTGCCGCAGTACATCCACCAACTTCCAAATGCTTTTTTGCGTGCGTTCCTTGTCCTTGCCGTCCACCGCGTCGGGGTACAAGGCATCCCGAATTTGATCGAGCGAAGCCACACCGTCATTCTCGAGCAAGAACACCAGCAACTCGCCAGGACGATGCGTCGGCACAAGTTGCACCCCGCGCCCGTTGACCGCCACCCGCAACGCACCTTGCGCTTGCACCCGCACGACCATGAAGGTCACGTACTCGAGCGGCAACGGCACGGGCTGATCGGCAAGTGCCAGAAGCTCGAAGAGCTTGCTCCACTGCCTGACTTCCTCGCGGGGGTGCAAGGAATGCACTGGCAGACCCTCGAGCAAATTAACCGCGTCGGTCAAGCGCCCCTCGCGCCGCGCAAGTTCGGCGCTGGCAATGCGGTACAGCCATTGATCGGACACGCTGACCAGCGTTCCAACCCGCTCGAGGGCGGTTTTGGCGTGGGTGGTGTCGTTCAACGCGAGAAACGCCAGGGCGCGACCAACGTTGACGATGGGTGTTTCGGTATCGTAAATGTGCAAGGCTAGCTCGAGCGTCTCGAGGGCTTCGGTCGGTCGTCCTGCAAGGCGCAAGGTGCGAGCCAGCCCAAGATGGGATTCTTCACGGTCACTGAGGTCAGAAGCGATTTGCAGTGCATGACGATACGAAAATTCTGCCCTGCTCCATTCGCCCAGAACCCGCCGCGAAGCACCCAAACCGTTCAAAATTGCCGCTTGCATGGAAGCCGCTTTAGGGTTTTTGGTTAAACGCACACCCTCGAGAAAATGATGTTCTGCTTCGGGAGCAAGGTCACGCAAGGCGGAAATACCAAGGTTGTAATGCGTCCACGCCAGCAAACGTGGATGGGATTGAAAGCACGGTAATGCCTCGAGCCAAGAATTCCGAGCTTCAGCATTTTGATTGTTGCGAACAAAGCAACCACCTTCATTAAGTAAAGCTTTACCAAGTTCTACACCCGAAAGTAATATTCGCGCTTTCTGAAACGCTTCATTCCACGGTTCGTTAAATTCAAAAAGAGCCAAACCAAGCTTTCCCCACGCAAGTCCTAACAACTCACCTTGCAAATGTGGGATGGCAGACTCGAGAATCTTTCGTGATTCAAGATGACGATTCATTAGTGATAAAAGACCTGCAAGTTCTACTTGTACAGAAGCTGCTCGAGCGTTTCCAAACTCACGCAAAACACGATCACAAAAATCAAATAACTTTTCGTATTGCTTTGTCCTAACCAATGCTTGAGCATAAAACAATGAAAACTCACTACTTTCGAGGCGAACATATTCAGGAATGCTCTCGAGTAATTCAAAAACGATACTCCAGTCCTCTGAACCGTCTAACAAAGGCACTACAGACTCGAATACTTGTAAGGCACGTCCAAATTGTTGATCTTTGATCAACAATTTGCAAGCATTATTTACGTCCTTGAGCCGTATTGTTGCCATAATTTGTTCCCTTGATTCTATTTTGCCATGCTTTAGGCATATGATGACGGGAGGATAATCCCCCCGTCACCGTCGCATAAAAAATGATTTAGCAAGCTGGGCAGAGTTTTGGACCGTCATCTACAAAGATAATTTGTGATGCTGGCTTCACAGCCACTTGCTGCGGGTGCGTGGCAATGCGAATGCCAACAAACAAACTCACGATACTAACACTTGCTGCCAAAATCCACTGACGAAATGCTGATTTTGCGATAAACTTCATAAAGTTCCTCCTAGATCGGGGAATGCCGGATGCGGGGGTTTGCCGACCTGATACCGCATCCGATTTCTGCTGCCGTCCATCACCAATTCACTGCGCTGCCTTCACGACTTAGACATGCGGTTCACCCCCTCCCCCTCATCGAGTTGCGCCAAAACCGAAAAGCGCGTTGCAGGTCGTGCCAAAGATTTGCCAGTCGAACCAACGTCGGGTCGCGTGGTTTCTGGAGGCTCGAGAGCAGGTGATGCTTTTGTGCCTCTTGCCGAAGGGCTTGCAGGCGTTCGTTTGCCAAGAATTCAAACCAGTGCTCGTTCATGGGGACTCCTTTCTCTCGGGCGCTAAACCCGAGGGTCTGAAAGGGTTTTGCTGGTTCTTGCCCTCTCGAGCGTTAGGTTAGAAAAAGGGCTGTAACCCGAGCGTGATAAAAAAAGTGCTTGGGCGTGACAAGAAAAAACCCGAGCCTGAAAAGCTCGAGTTTGAAACGGCAATGGGTTTTGACTTAACGCAAACCTGGTGGTCTGAACGGCGGTGCTAACCCGCGAAGGTACGTGGTCAGTGCCTCGAGGTTGTAAAACACGCGCTTAGACTGCTGTTGCCCCTCCTCGAGAATAAGCGTCCAAGGCTGGGTGGCGGTGGCGGGTTGAATGCGGATGTGAAACTCGAGTTGCTGCATGGTGCTGACCTCCAATTGTGGAGGTTAGCGGATGGGGCGTAACCTGAGCGTGATAAAGGTTGAAAGAAACTGAAATCTAGAGTCAAGGATTCTGACAATGATCGAAAAGCCATGCCATCCTTCACAACTCAGTTATGAAGATTCTATGAGTAATATATGAACATCATTTTGGCGGCAAATCTCTAGTAAAGCGCACTGCTGCGATATCGCCATTGGATGTTCGCAAAATTGCTGTTTGTTTAAAGGGTTGATCTCTAACAGTTTGTAACAATCTTTCGTTTTCTTTGAGCCAATCTTCATCAAAATCGAAACTAATGCCGTTTCCAATTTCTATTGTAAGTTTATCTAGGCTGTCAGTTTTGAATTCAGCAATTTCAGAAACTAACTTACCTAATTTAGGGTCATGTTCTAAATTGCCTATACTAAATTCAGCTATTGGTTTAGCTATTTGGTGAGCTAATGGATTTACCCCTGAAGCAATTTTTTCTAATTCTTCGAGATTAGCACATGGGATTCTCGGTTGGCAGGGTTTAAGTTTTGTCATTATAGAACTCCTTAAACTTAAATTCATATACCTGAATATAATAAGTATACAATCTACGGTTTTAGAACAATTTTCAATCTAATTATACGTGAACAATTTTCTCCTCTCTAAGAAACCTTTATGCAAATGATTCGGTAAATTTAAGATAACTTTTTTAGTTTCTTCGAGTATTTGAAAATGTAAATTTTCAATATAAGCTTTATAATTTAATTTTTTTAATAAGCTTTGTAAGAGTATCATTAGATCAATTTTTTCTATTATCGGTAAATTTGATGCCTCAAATAACTTTTCTAATTTTAATAATGATTTTTTTATTAGTCTTTTATTTAAAATAAATTCATTTTGAATAATCGTGCTAAAAATTTCTAGTATTATTGGTTTTTTAATTCCATTCAGCAACTCATAAGCAAAATTTATATCGTTAGAATCCATATAAATTTGTGCTAATAGGTATTTAGAGCGATTTAAAATTTCTTTATCATATATTTTTTGATCTTTAATTATTTTTTCAAGAATAAAACGTGCATTTTGTTCTTTTTTGGATATCAAGTCACAATTTGCTAAACCAAACGCAACCCAAGGAAAAAATTCTGGAAAGTTATAGATTTGTGCAATATTATTAGTAATTAAAATAAAATTTTTAGAAATTGTAAAGTTATTACAAGTTAAATAAATTTCAGACAAAGTAAAACTATGTATTGCTTGTAAATATGCAAAATTAAATTTTTTTGCTATTTTAAAACCAATTTGAGCGTTATAAAGTGCATCTTTTAATTTTCCTTGTCTTAAATGAATGATACTTAAGTGATTTAATGTAGTAGACTCAAATTCTGGGTCATATAAATCTTGAGTCATTTTTAAACTTTCTTCAAGAAAATATATCGCAGAGTCGATGTCTTCCAAATCAAGACATTGACTTACAAGATTCTGCAAAGCTACACGTTGAAGTGTAATATCTCGTATTTCTCGGGCATACTTAAGAGCAAGATTAAATTCTCGGATTGCTTCTTGAAAATTTCCTTTAAGTTGTGCCACATGTCCATTTGAAATTGAGATGCGAATTTTTCCAGATTGATTTCCTGCTCGTTGATAAGCCGCTAAAGCTACAGTATTAAAAGTTTGAACTGATGCAAAATCTAAGCGATTTAAAGCACAATTTCCTAATGCTTTATTAATACGGGCAATCAATTCATATGCTTGAATAGGAACTATCTTTAGAGCTTTAAGGAGACATGCTTCTGCTTCGTCATTTCGAGTCAACTTTAAGAAAGCATTTCCTAATCCAAGACGTGCTTCAGCAATCTGTAAAGCAGTAAGATCTATTCGTTGTAAAAGGGCATCACCAAGTTTTAGTGTTTCTGAAAATTCACCACGATTGTTTTCAAATTCCATACGTGCTAAACTAACTTCAACAAGAAGATTTTCTTCTTTTAATTCGCTAGCAACCTGAAACATAACAGCTAAAGTTGCATTCCAATT
>JANLWR010000794.1:0-3090 GCA_031364625.1 Deinococcales bacterium
ATAGCGCCCCAAGGGTTGTCCCATTCGGTCTCGAGTTGCTGTTCGAAAACCAGAAAGTTCGCTTGTAGGTTTTGCAGCACCGCCGTTAGGGTTTTACCTTTCATGCCACTCATCTCGCCCAAGTCTTTTTTCTGCAACGGACCTTCGCGCTGTAAGGTTTCGAGCACCGCAGAATCGTCCCAACTCAAACCTTTGGATTTCTTGAACGCGCCAACAAAAAGTGGCATCTCAAAGCTTGGCACATAACCAACGTTGCCATGTTGAAAACGACTTTTGACCACCAGACCTTCACGCCGAACCCGTTCGCCCACTGCTTTCTCACTCGAGCCGTCTGAAGGAATATGACGGTCGTGCAAGCAAACTGGCGTTCCAGGAAATTCGTAACTCGGTGGACGCATCGGCGCGAGTGCTCGGACAATCTCGAGGTAGTCCGAATCCGAACTGCCACGGCTTGAAGGCGTCAGAAATTGTCGTGCGGCTCGAGCGGCATGGATTTGTTTTGGCGTCAATTTTTTCATGGAATCTCGAGCAGCGCAAACAATTGCTCGAGTCGCTGGGTTTCGTTGATGAAGGTGAAACCTTTTTTGCGGGTCAGTAGTTTTCGCACTGCCTCAGCTTTCTCTGGCACGTTGAACAGGGTCGCAAGTTTTTCACCAGTGTCAGGCTCGAGTTCTGGCGGCGTGATGGTGCAAGTGGCGTAAGACGGGTTGGAATCGTAGGTCGTGACAAATTCACCACTCGAGAACGCCCAGATTCGCAGCAAATCGTCGTCCCAGTTGATAATACCCATCGTGGCACACTGCAATTTCTGCGAGATTTCAGTCGCAAATTTTGGAATTGGCGACTCGAGATCGGCGTACCAAACTTCGGTAAACGCTTGCGGTTTAGGCGTTGCAACACGACTGAATTCACCCTGATTTGAGATGTCTAAATCAGGAAAATGCTCGAGAATTTCGGCTCGAGGTTTGTTGACGATGATGGTGGCAAGTTTTAGCATAATCTCAGGTTACAACGGCGCGAACAAATCGAGTTTATGACCGTCTGGGTCTTTGATGATTGCGTATCGTTGCCCCCAAAACGCATCCCACGGTGCTTTGTGACCGACATATCCCGCGCTCGTAATCTCGAGATACTTTGCGTCCACGTCGCTTGGACTATCGCACAAAAACGCGCCAACGTACTGTTCAACAATTTTGGCTTCTGGGTCAAAGCTTTGCATCATGGACAGTTCGTCCCAAGCGAAACGCAAACCATTACTGAGCGTGATTTCAACATGGTTTTCATCGGTTGCAACTTCTGGAATCTTCCAACCCAGTTTGCGGTAAAACTCGAGGCTGCGGGCGGTGTTTTGAACGATGATACCGATCATGTCAAGTTTCATGGTTTCTCCTATTGATCAGCGTTTTGAAACAACGTCACCAGCACACCGCTTGGGTCAAGTGTGCCAAGTTCTTTTAAACCCCAAGCCTTGACCGACAACGGGGCGTTTGGATGCACACAATTTGCGGCTTTGCAGGTTGCGTACATGGCGTCGATGTCTTCAACCTCAATCCGAAAACCGGCACTCTCGAGCACCAATTTTTCTTCGGCAAACCAGAAGTGAACGATCAAGGGTTCGCTTAAACCACCGTAAACAATATCGTTATGGTTCACACTCGAGAAATCTGTGACTTGCTGTCCAGATTTTGTCCAAGCCCAGGAATTGTGAAACCCGTAGACGCGTCCGTAAAACTCGAGGGATTCGGGAATGTTTTTGGATGGCAGAATCGGAACAAGTTTTTTCATTCTGTTAAAAGCATAACTCAAGGTAGCGGTTCTGGTCAAACTCGAGTTTTTAACTTACGCCCAAAGTGAAACAAAAGCCCATTTCAGTTGAAGCATCTTCGAGTATAATTCTCGTCATGACATTGACACTGCAACTTGATGTCGAACTCGAAACTCAAATACGGGTTCTTGCCGCACAGCAAGGTGTAACGCCAGAGCGCTGGCTTCTCGAAGACATTCGCTCGAGATTGGTGAGCAATGATGAAACCACGTTATTGCAGCGAATTTTGCAAGGTCAAACCGAATCTTTTTGGACGCATTACCGCGAATTGATCGCAAAACGGCAAGCCGCAACAATCACCTCAAACGAACTGACTGAATTAATCGAACTTTCAGATGAACTCGAGTTACAAAATGCTGGACGCATCGAAGCGCTGGTACAACTGGCAGCTTTGCGAAAGCAAGCTGTTCACAGTTTACGCGCAGAACTTGGGCTAGAGCCTGTTGTTGCTGCATAAAACCAATTCCCCTCAGCAGAGTTTCTGATGAATTAACACATTTAATGGTTAACTCGAGATTTGATCGAACCAACATGTGTCATTTAAAACTTCAGTTCAGACCAGGGTTATTTTTTGAAGGCTTTCCAATCTCACCTCGAGATGTCTGAAACGATTCTAGTGTTTGAGACATATATTCTAACAATCGTTTCAGATGTCCAATAAATCCATCCAAGTCAGTAGTCATTGAAGTTGCCGTATCAAGTGCCCCATCAATTCCGCTAGCGATCTCTGGATTGTTTAAACGAAATTCTTCAGACCAAGACTCATCGGCTTCAAGCATTGTAAGCAATTCTGAGGCTTCTCCAACAAGAGATGCTACTGCAATCAACTTTGCTTCCAAATGTTTAAATGAATTCATACACCCAGCATAAAGCAGAATGTCATCCACCTGAAAACTTTTAAACACTTCAAGCTCGAGCGGTCACAATCTCTTGCGTTGCCGCCCATTGTCCAATATCAGCACGGTTGATCGCGGCTGCCATCAAATCAGGAAATTTATCTGGCGTACAAGCAAACACTGGAATTCCCATTCCTGCCATTGCCGCCGCGTTCTGTTGGTCAAAACTGGGGCGACCATCGTCGGAGAGTGCCAGCAGCGTAATTACTTGCACTCCACTGGCGACAAAACCTTTTAAACGCTCGAGCATCTCTGCGCTGCCGTAACCTTCGTACAAATCAGAGATTAAAACAAAAATCGTGTCTTGGGGTCGCTCGAGCAGCGTTTGACAGTACCTCAACGCCAGTGGGGTATCGTTGCCGCCGCCAA
>JANLWR010000860.1:0-4475 GCA_031364625.1 Deinococcales bacterium
CTTTGATCCATATCCTAAAAAGTATTATCATTATTTTTAGGCGACTTGTTCTTGTTGGTGTACATGATGCAAAAAATCTTTTCGTTCTAAAGTGTCAATATGGTTATTAAACATTTCATCAATCGAGCACTGGAGGAATCATGAACGCTACCGTTTATGCCAGATTAAGGCTTTTAGAACGTGAAATTCAAACCTTAAAGGACATCAGTAAGGCAAAACCGCCAAGCAAAACAGCTCTTGATATTCTTGTGCAAATTCTGCCTCCAGTGACAACACTGATCTCGAGCGTCTTTCTTGCTGGAATTGGTTTATACTTTACAACTCAATACAATAAACAGGCAGCCATAACAGCTCAGATTACAGTCGCCGAAAAGTTTGCTGATAAACTCACAAATCCCAAACCAGAAATACGGCGCGAAGCCCTACTTATGGTTGCGGCTCTTGGCAATGAGCGCCTTGCAATAGGTTTAGCCCGCTTGCATTTTGAAGATCCTAAAAGTATCCAATTACTCGCTGGTTTTAGCAATTCCACGGATCAATCAGTGAGACAAGCTGCCCTGGAAGCACTTGCGCCGCTAGTAGAGAATGCCAGAAGTTCTGTTGTTGAAATTAGTGGGAACGGTTGTCAGTTCTCAGGCGTTGTTGCTCGAAAAGATGTGGTTGTCACTATTGGTCTTGCTTGCACAATTAACACCAAGCTCGAGATACACACTTTTGATGGACGCGTGGTAACTGTTGACTCAGGTCAAGGGACACGTATGCCAGAAACTGATCTTCTTTTGGTTGGACTTAAACCTGAACAGTATCTTGAAGTTCCCATTCTAACTTTTGAAGAACCTACTGATGGGGAACGTGTTTTCGCAATCGGAGGACTCAACTCAAACCTTCCAGCGGTAGGCACCTCGGTTGGACCAGCTTCCAATAACCTTTGGCAATATCGATTTGATCTTCTTGATACCGAGTCATTTCCTGGAACGCCAGGTGGTCCATTACTTGATGCAAAGGGAATTGCAAAAGGGATTGTCTTCAAAAGTCTTAATACCATGCACACAAAATATGGATTTGCAATACCAGGATCAGTGATTAACAATGCTTTACAAAAGATCTCAGTTCCACAATAATCTTTGAATCAATGCGCAAAAATCTTTGAATCAATGCGCAAACTGTTCAAGTGCCTTTTGCAATAGGTTGTCTACTCCTGAATCGAAAATTTTACGAGTCGCATCTGGAACGATAATCTCAGGTTGAAACGAACCATCAACGGGCATACCATCTTCCCATTGTGCCCGCCAATAGGGAATGTTCATATCACTGCCATGAGCACTTCTTGGATACGAAATGTTCACACTTACACGAATTTTTGATTCACCAATGATTACACCACGTTTAGCCTTGGAAAAAATAGAAGCAAACAATCCGCAACCTTGGGAACATCTACTATCTAAAATCAATACTACCTTTGCGGAGAAGATTGCGGGGTTTTTTACAACAACGGTATTTTCATTTTTTTTATCTATCCAATTGGATTTATATTTGCCATTGGTCACCACTTCAACAAATGTATCATCTTTTGCTACTTTCGGGACGTATTTTAGTGAGGGTACCTGGGGCATCAATCCACCTAAAATCAACAATCGGTCAACGCTCTCACCATCATTTATTAAACCCCGAAGATCAAGAATTAATCCATCAGCTTTGAGGTTAACTATACTTTGAATTAAGTCGTGAAAAGTTTGTTGATTGGTTGAAGAAAATTCATGGAATTGAATGTAGGCGATGTGTTTACTGTTTGAATTAAGCCAAGATAGTCGGGGATCAGGTTTATATATTAATTCTGTTCCTATCATCTTTAATGATAAATGCTCCCGTTTATCACCGCGTACTACTTGCAGAATCACTGATTCACCGCTATTGACGATTTCACTGAAGTTTAAAAGCATTTCTCTCATACTCAGTTTATCATGAGAGAAAAGAATTTTATTAAATCCAATCCAGCGATCTCCAAAACGTAAGTCAGCCCTTTCAGCGGGACTTCCCAAATCAATCCAGGAGATTAATCTGTCTTTTTCTCCATTTAAACTCATATGTGAAAATCCCAAAAATAATGATTCTTCACCCCCATCAACAGTCGCAAAAATACTAGGACTAGGATAAAAATCGACATCACCTAGTACTCGTGTAAGTGCTTTCAGTGAAATTTCAGCAAGTTCTTTTGGGCATTTTATTAAAACATCACAACGATCTACGAGGTCATTACGGAACGTCTCCACCAAATTTTCAAGGTTACCTTGGTAGGTACCATTGTATTTCTCGAGCAATTCGTCCGCAAATGTGTCAAAGACTTCAAGTGCCGTTTCAGGAGCATCATTCTGTGCTGCATTTGTGAAACCTATGGCGGTACACATCAAGACTGTGAGTATTCCGATGCCAAAACGTTGGAAGGTGAACATAAATGACCTCAACTTTCTAAATCAGTGTTATGAAATGTCATTCGGGATGTCAGATGTCATATCGATTGTGTCAACTGAATTTTGGTGAATCAACCTTCAAGATGATATTCCTCATTGTAGTTCACTTGCTCAGAAGCTTCAACTTACGTTTGAAACACCTTCATTTGCTTAATTTCCTTGACTGTCGAACAAGAATGTAATGAAGCGCATTTTTCATTTGAATAGAAAGTTCCTATCTACTTGGAAATATGCAGATGAGATTCTGTCGAATTCTAGCTTGCATTAGGAACGTCTATAAAACATCCATCCAAAAATGTGAACGGCTTTATGCTCATAAAATCTGAGTTAACATATTCAACTTGCAATCATCAAGACCGTGCCTGTAGTGGTATCCCTCGAGTCCCAAATACCACCAAAGCACTTCAATCTCGTAGCTCGAGAATCATTTTTTTTGGTGATTCCTTGTTCTATGTCAACAACGTCAACCTGTTTCTATTCTTTTCACCCTCATTTCAGGTTGAAACTGACCCTCATCTCAGGTCTGGGCGCTAAAGTGGTTTTATTGTGACCACGATCTTAATTGTCGAAGATGATGTTGGCGTGCGCGAATCCTTGGCGCTGGGTTTAAAACTCGAGGGTTACACGGTGCTCGAGGCGGGCGATGCCTCGACCGGTTTGCGCTGCATGGCGCAACAACCCGATCTGGTGATTTTGGACGTGCTGCTGCCAGGCTCGAGCGGTTTTAGCGTGTTGACCGAAATTCGGTTGCGCTCGAGTGTGCCTGTACTCATGCTGACGGCGTTGGACGAACTCGAGTATAAGCTGAAGGGTTTGCGGGGCGGCGCAGATGATTACGTGGTCAAACCCTATTCGCTGTCCGAGGTGCTGGCTCGAATTGAGGTCTTGTTGCGGCGCAGCAAAACCGAGTCGGGCAAACGTCAATTTGAGGATGTTTCACTCGACCCCGAGACGATGGAAGTCTGGCGCAAGGACAAGCAAATTGAGTTGACCGTCAAAGGTTTCAGGTTGCTGTCCGTGCTGCTCGAGCACCCAAAACGCGTGATGCCCCGAGAAACCCTGATGAATTTAATTTGGGGCGATGAGGTAGACCCAAACACCTTAGATGTGTTGATCGCTTCGGCGCGACGGGCGCTTGGCGAACCGAGTTTGATTCAGACGGTGCGCGGTGTCGGTTACGCCCTAAAACGCAAAGACACGGTGCAATCATGACTTTGCGAACTCGAGTGTTGCTGTGGTTGCTGCCGGCTTTGGCGGTGCTCGCCGTGGGTCAAGTGTGGTTGTTGAATTCATTGGTCACTCGAGATACGGGTGCAGTCAACAACATGACTGTCGCGCAAAGCTCGAACAATCCTGCGGGTCAGATTGCCGTTCCAATTTCGCGTCCGACCCAAGAATTTAACAACAGCGCTCCGCCGCCAATGCCAGTGACGGCAGATGCCTTAAAGCCTAACTCGAGTGCAGCAAAGCCCCAGAATCAAACCAGTCTTGCCAAACCAAACTCGAGCGATGCGGGCGTATCGGCTGGCTCGAGCAGCAAAGTATCCATACCGTCGGCAGCCCCGATCAAACCCGTCACGCCGCCAGAACCTGTGGTTACACAGCCAACAACTCGAGCGGAACAAGTTAAACCAGCCATGCAACCACGTCCAGTAACAACGCCAACAGCTCCAGTTGCACAGAGCAAACCTGTTGTGCAACCGAGTCCTCCAACAACGCCAACCGCGACTACACCTGCCGCGCTTGAACCTAAAACCTCGAGCGGTGAAACCAGTGCACAACCTATGGATGACAAAGCGGATCAATTCTCAGAACTTAAGCAACTCTCAAAAAACGCGACTGTCTTGGTACGGCAACGCAACGGCAATCTCGAGTTTGAAAGTATTTCCAATCCAAACAATTGGATTTTACTTGCCAGCGTCGGATTGTTGATTCTGGCATTGCTGTTCTTCCGGCGCTTGACGCTGTTCTCGATATTTCGCTATATCAAATGAAGGTAATCCGGCG